>CAJXLC010000015.1 GCA_913055645.1 uncultured Pseudomonadota bacterium
TGAGCCCTTTCCCCCTTTCTGGCTCATATTAGATCCAGTAGATTTACGTAGGAGAAACCAAGATATAACAGCAACTCCAATACCACTGAAAATCCATTCCTTGTTATCGATTATGTACTCTATCACTTGCCTCTCCATCTAAAGATTTAACAATCCCAATCGCAGGAATTATTATCCTCATATTCCTTATACATAGGTGGAATAATAGTCCATAATATTGCATATTAAAGCCAAAATAGGGAAAGTGGGGTATATAACTGTTCGTTCATATCAGTTTTATAAAGCCAGCTTAAATCCGCATCGGCATCACAACATATTTCACACCACTTTCGTTGCTTGTGGTTAATAAAACTGGTGATAATTCATCACGAAAACGAATACTTACTTGTTCAGTATCAATAACGCCCAAGACATCACGCAAATAACGACCATTAAAACCAATCAGTGTTTCAGCACCTTGAATATCCGCTTCAACAAACTCTTCAGCTTGTTCTTGCTCGGTATTATGGGCTGCAACTTGTAAACCTTCTGGTGTAAAGGTTAAACGCACATCATGGGTAACTTCATTGGCAACAATCATACTACGGCGCAATGCCTGATCGAGTTTCTTACAACCTGCATCAACCTGACGCGGATTCTGTTTTGGAATCACTTCTTCATAAGCAGGGAAGGTTGCATCAATGACTTTACTGCTCAGGGTATATGTACCACATTCTAGTCTTATTTGCCTTGTACCCAAACTTAAACGTACAGAACCTTCTTGCTCTTCACATATCTTACGAATCTCAACCACGGTCTTCTTCGGAACAATACATTTCACAGCTTCTAAGGATGCATCCAAAGGTAATTCTACCAATGCCAGACGATGACTATCAGTGGTGACCAAACGAAAACCCAATGTTTCATCGGTTTCAAATAATGTACCAGTCAGATATTTCCGTGTTTCATCATTGGACATCGCAAAGGCTGTACCCGCAATCATTTTAGCCAATGTTTGACTATTCAATTCAAAGTTCATATCGGTATCATCATTTGGCATACCTGGATAATCTTCTGTTCCCATCACTGATAAGCGAAAACGCGAACGACCACTTTTAATCACTAAGAATCCTTCTTCTGTTTTCAACTCAATATCTTGATCGGCATCCAGCTCTTTAATAATCTCAAATAGTTTTTGTGCAGAAACTGTGGTTTCACCAGCCTCCATCACTTGGGTTTCAATAGTTGCTGAAATTGCCATTTGTAAATCAGTGCCGATAACTTTAAGTGTTTGCGCTTCTGCACATAAAAATAAATTACACAAAATAGGTTTGGTACTACGTTTTTCAACGATACCCTGACAATGTTGAACTTGCTGCAATAAAGATGCCCGTGAAACTGAAAGATGCATGCTTTACTCCTTTATAAATACTTAATTACAAAAAATATAGTCATCGTAGTAATAACTGTGGATAACTGGATAACTCTAAATTCATTTTTTTTTCAAATAGTTAGGCTATTTTTCACCACTTAATCATTTCAGTAAACAGTGTGAATGAAATGTGTATAAACTTTGGTATGCGTACCTTTATTAACATACATCATACTTACTCCCAAATAATCCACATCTTACCCATTCTGTTTACCAAAGAATATTCACAACCCTCTATAATCCCGTATCATAAGCAATACGGATGTAATTTCACCCTATAACCGTGGCTTATTACTTTTTAGCCATGTAAGGTGTTTAATAGGTGTGATATTTCATCGTCAAATGCACGATCCTCTTGGCGTTGTGCATCTATTTTTCTATGGGCATACAATACCGTTGTATGATCCCTTCCACCAAAAGAAGAACCTATTTCGGGCAGTGATGATTGGGTTAATTCCTTACTCATATACATAGCAACCTGTCTTGGAAAGGCAATATTGCGACTGCGCTTGTTGGATTTCATTTCTTTTGGGGCAATACCATAATAGTCAGCTATTTTCTTTTGAATATCATCAATGGTGATACTACGAACTACAACATGAAGTTGTTCTCGTAGAACATTTTTTGCCATATCCATATCAATTGATTTCTTTGTTAGATGTGAAAAGGCAGTAAGGCGAGTTAATGCACCTTCAAGCTCGCGCACATTGTTGGTGATGCGTGATGCCAATAAATAAGACACATCTTTGTCTAACGTGATACCTGCTAACTCAGCTTTACTTGCTAAAATTGCCAAGCGTGTTTCTAAATTAGGTGGCTGAATATCTGCAACCAAGCCCCAGTTGAAACGTGATCGCAAGCGCTCCTCCAAATGACTCATATCATGTGGATTACGATCAGATACAAGGATGATTTGTTTATGGATTTCATGAAGTGCGTTAAAGGTATGGAAGAATTCTTCTTGAGTACTGGTTTTACCCGCAATAAATTGCACATCATCAATAATTAATACATCAACCTTGCGGTAATGTTCACGAAACTGATCCGTTGAGCGGCTACCAATAGCTTTGATAAGTTCATTGGTAAAACGCTCGCCTGTTCTGTAAGCTATTTTAATATTGTCTTTTTGTGATAATTGGTTGGATATTGCATGAATAAGATGTGTCTTTCCAAGACCTACACCGCCATGTAAATAAAGAGGATTATAACTTTCACCAGGCTTTTCAGCCACAGCTTGGCAGGCTGCAAAGGCAAATTCATTACTGGAACCGACAATAAAATTCTTAAATGTAAAACGTGGGTCAATATTACCATCAACTTTTGACGCAGGGCTTTTTTTATCAGTCGTTTGATCTACTTTTTTCACTTTTGGGGTGCTAACTTCATAATGAATCTTGATATCTTGACCAAACACATCATGGACACAGGCTTCAAATATTGTGCCGCAATCTGCCTTTAAACCGTTGATAAAAAAGTTGCTTGCACAGGCTATAAAAATACCATCATCAACCTTTCTAGCTTCAAGAGGGTGAATCCAAGCATCAAACTTTTGGCTTGGAAGTTGGTTTTGTAGTTGATTAATGGCATCTTGCCACTGACTTGTCCATGTAGGGTTATTCATCGTCAGAATAATACATGTGAAAGCTACTATATCTATATTGAAGTTTTTATAGAGCTGACCCGCTTCTTATATAAAGAATAGAAATAAGGTAGGGTAATAATCAAAATTAATGTTTTATATTGACATCAACACCCTAAATTTTACTATTCGCGCCCTTTTTATGATTGCAGGAGAACACTATGAGCTTTACATATAAACCAAGTCGTATCAAACGCGCCCGCACCCACGGTTTTCGTGCCCGTATGGCAACTCGTTCAGGCCGTGCTTTGATTAACCGTCGTCGTGCCAAAGGCCGTAAGCGCCTTTCTGCCTGAATCAGAAATTTTCTTCTCATTACCGACTTCGTTCCAAGCAAGATTTTGCAGGCATGAAGAAGGGACGGCGTTTTTCTTGTTGTGATTTTCGCTGTATTTATAGAAAAAACGACTTAGATTATGGACGTATTGGATTTGCGGTATCGAGAAAGTACGGTAATGCCGTACAACGCCAGCAATTTAAGCGTCATTGGCGCGAGGTATTTCGTTGCCATATCGCCAAAGTTTCTGGGTTGGATATTTTGATTATTCCAATGGCAAACTTTCGTAAAGAGTTTGATATTCAGGAGAATGCTTTAGCATTATTAACCAAACTTATGCAAAAGAACCTTTTACCACTATCATGAAATACATATTTCTTTTCCCTGTTTATGTTTATCGTTATTGCATCTCTCCATTTTTGGTAGGTCGCTGCATTTATACACCTACTTGTTCCTCTTATATGATTGAAGCTGTTGAAAAACATGGTGTATGTCGGGGTGGTTTTTTAGGGTTGAAACGCTTATGCCGTTGTCGCCCTATGGTAAAAGGATGTTATGATCCTGTGCCAGATGTTCTTAAAGTTTCTAACAAGTAAGGAGTTCCCATGGAACAGCGTAATATGCTATTGGCTTTCGCATTATCGATTGCGATTTTACTCGGTTGGGGAGTTATTTTCCCACAGTCTGAGTCAAAGGTAGTTGAACCCAAAGTAAAATCTGAAAGTTCTCAGAAGATAGTCGAAGCTAACAAACAGGCTCCTGAATTAAAACCTGTCGATATTGCTGTTAAATCCATTGAGCCAATATCCAGTGTTGAAGCGAAAGACTTAAAAGTTTTTTACATGGGTAATGATATGCTTCGTGTGGGCATGGATGATAGAGGTTGGATCATAAAGGGTGAGTTATTAGCTTACAATGAGACAACTGAACCTGACAGCAAACATGCAATTGTCTTACATACAGGTGAAGGTCACAATGTTTATGTAAATGGTGGTATACAGGGTTACAAACGTGCAACACCGTTTAAGCAAGTTTCCTCATCTTCTACAGTGAACACTCAAACTAAAGTTTTTCAAGCTACTTTGGACAACGGTAAAACTTGGCAGCGTTCTTTAAGCCTTACAAAAGGCACGTATATTATCCATGTTGAGGATAGAATATTCAATGGTGGTGGTATGAAAATGTTCCGTCAGGTGGTGGAGCGAAACCCTGATAAAAAGAAGAACACCTTTTATGAACACATGGGAGCAACAGGCTTGCTTAATGGTGAGTTAAAAGAACCAAGTTATGATGATTTGGATGAAAAACCTGTTAAATTGGCTTCGACTGGTGGTTGGACAGGGATTATGGATAGGTATTTTATTACCGCACTGATTAGCCAAAAGGATCATGATTATCGTTATTATTATAAGGGTGATGGTCGCTCTTATCAGGCGGGTGTATTGGATGATGGCGTTTTAGATAAAGATGATGCTGTGTTCGCATCGGATATTTATATGGGCCCTAAATCTATTCCATTAATGAAAACTCTGGGTGTTGGTTTGGAACGTTCGGTTGATTTTGGTTTGTTTGCCTTTATCGCCAAACCTATGCATAAGTTCATGATGTGGATGTTTCAATATATTCAGAATTTTGGCTGGTGCATTATTTTGCTTGTGGTTGTGATTAAAATATTGTTCTTTTACCCAACCCATAAAGCTTATTCATCCATGGCTAGGATGCGAAAAATTCAACCTGAAATGGCTAGATTAAAAGACTTGTATGGCGACGACCGTCAGAAGATGGGACAGGAAACGATGAAGCTTTATAAAAAGCATCAAGTGAACCCTTTGGGTGGCTGTTTACCTATTTTGATTCAGATGCCTGTATTTTTTGCTTTATATAAAGTTCTTTTGATGTCGATTGAAATGCGTCAGGCACCATTTATTGGCTGGTTACAAGATTTATCTGTTCAGGATCCATATTTCATTTTACCAGTTCTAATGGGTATATCGATGTTTATTCAACAGAAATTAAACCCAAAACCTGCTGATCCTACACAAGCTAAAGTCATGCAGTTTTTACCGCCTGTGTTCACCATTATGTTCTTATTCTTCCCATCTGGTTTGGTTTTATACTGGGTTGTGAATAATACACTGGCGATTGCACAGCAGTGGTATGTAACAAAAAAACTTAACGCCATCTAGTATATTTTATGAATGTTACCACCACGACTATTGCTGCAATCGCAACACCTGTGGGACGTGGTGGTATAGGTATTATACGTTTATCGGGAAGTCAGGCTTTGGCTGTTGTCAAAAAACTATCCCACAAGAAAACATTCAAACATCGCTACCCTCAACTTTGTACATGGAAGGATGTGAATGATGAGGTTATTGATTCGGGTTTGGTGTTGTATTTTCCAGCCCCTGCTTCTTACACGGGTGAAGATGTTGTAGAGCTACAAGGGCATGGTAGCCCTGTCTTGTTGCGCGCCTTATTACGCCGCTGTATTGATTTGGGTTGTGTGCCTGCAGAGCCAGGTGATTTTACCCGTAGGGCTGTTGAAAATGGTTGTATGGATCTATCTCAAGCAGAAGCAGTAGTGGCATGTATTGATGCCGCAACAGAGCGGGCTGGTAAACAAGCACAGAAGCATTTAGCGGGCATGTTTGGTCAAAAGATAGAGTCTTTAATGCATACTTTAACGGGTGTTGTTGCACATGTTGAGGCGTGTTTGGATTTTCCTGAAGAAGAGATTCCTGAATTATTTTTAAGTCAGTTATGTGATCAGTTAAAACGGGATTTATGCGTGCCTATGCAGGCACTGTTAGCCTCTGCATCCTTTGGTGAGCGACTGTTTTCGGGCGCGTCGATTGCGATTGTTGGTGCCCCGAATGTTGGGAAATCAAGCTTGTTAAACCTATTGTCTGGACGTGAGCGTGCCATTGTTAGTGATATTGCTGGGACGACACGTGATGTGTTAGAAGTGGACTTTGAAATTCATGGTATTCCTGTTCGCTTGGTTGATACAGCAGGTATGCGAGAAAGCATGGATGTGATTGAGCAGGAGGGTGTTCGTAGAGCCAAAGAGGCTGCTGATGTGGCAGACGTGGTTGTTTTCTTAGCTGATGCCGAACGAGAGGATACATGGCACTTTGATGAGCCTTTTGACATTGCGGTGTTTAACAAGATTGATTTGATTGAACCATCAAAGCACAAGTGTATGAATGGCATTTCTTTGTCGGCCCATACAGGTGAAGGTTTGGATAAGCTTTTAAACGCTCTCGCAGATATGTTGGGGGAAAAGCTTGTGGATGGCGAAGATGTTTTTGTGACCAATGAGCGCCATCGCATTGCAATCCAAGATGCCGAGCATTATGTGCAAGCGGCAATGCCTATGTTGCTGCATGAAGAACAGCTGGATTTGGCAGCCTTGGAGTTAAGGCGTGCTTGGTCGGCTTTGGGTGTGATTGTTGGTGTGGGTGATGTGGAATATATTTTAGATAGGGTTTTTTCAGAATTCTGTGTTGGAAAATAGTGTTATCTACCACTTTTATGGTGTTTTTTCTTGAATCGAGGGACATCTAAGTCCATAATGCACCTTCTCATTTTTAGCTGGATTTTTAAGCTATCATGTTAAATGCGGTGGTGAGACTTTTTCAGCCAGTGGTTCGAATGAAAACTTGCTGAAAAGGTTTTATCTTACGCTTAATGCATAAGAAACTTATAAAAATGATTGAGATTTTAAGCAAGTAGGAGAGGGGTATATATGTCTGTTAAGCATCCTGTAATTTCTGTAACTGGTTCTTCTGGTGCAGGTACAAGTACAGCCAAGGTCGCATTGGAACACATTTTTCGTCGCGAAAATATTACAGCAGCGGTTGTAGAAGGTGATTGTTTCCATAAATATGGCCGTATTGAATTTAAAGAAAAGGCGAAAGAGTTTGAAGCTGCTGGCAAGCGTTTAAGCCATTTTTCTGACGAAGCAAATCTGTTTGGTAAAATTGCAGAGCTTTTTAAAGGTTATGGCGAAGAGGGCAAGGGTAAGGCTCGCACGTATGTTCATGATGATGAAGAAGCTAAAATACATGGCGTTGATTCAGGTAAGTTTACTGACTGGCGTGACGTTGGTGAAGGCTCAGATGTATTGTTTTATGAAGGTTTGCATGGTGGTGTAGAAGAAGTTCGTCCATACACTGATTTGATGATGGGTATTGTGCCTGTGGTAAACTTGGAATGGATTCAAAAAATCCATCGTGATACTGCGATGCGTGGTTATTCTGCCGAAGCTGTTGTCGATAATATTTTATCACGTATGCATGATTATATTCATTTTATTACACCACAATTCACACATACTGATATTAACTTTCAGCGTGTGCCTTTGGTGGATACGTCCAATCCATTTGTTGCGCGTGATGTGCCCACGCCTGATGAAAGTATGATGGTGGTTCGTATTCGCAATCCTCAAAAGTGGGGTATTGATTTCCCATGGTTGCTTTCTATGTTGAACGGTTCATTTATGTCGCGTCGTAATACGATTGTGTTGCCATCTTCTAAAATGTTATTGGCAATGGAATTGATTTTAGCGCCAATCATTCATGACATGATGGAAAAGCGTAAATAAAAGCATATTGATTGAACTTAAAAGGGAGGCTTCGGCCTCCTTTTTTTGTGCTTAAAATCAATATATAGTATGTTTAGTTATAAATATTCTTTTATATTGTAGCTCTGCTTTAGACGTGTGGATTTCATGTTTGTATAAATTATGCTTGCAGGATGAAGAGTAATGAAATGTTTCACGTGAAACACCCTGATGGCATTGTAGATGTTATTGTTGTGGGTGCGGGTCATGCAGGTTGTGAAGCGGCGGCATCAGCTGCGCGCCGTGGTGCGAAGGTTAGATTGATAACTCAGAATCTTGACACTATTGCAAAAATGTCTTGCAACCCAGCAGTTGGCGGAATTGGAAAAAGTCACTTGGTAAAAGAGGTGGATGCGCTTGGCGGCTTGATGGGTATATGTGCGGATAAAGCTGCGATTCAATACCGAGTTCTAAATCAACGTAAAGGACCAGCAGTGCGTTCTACACGAGCCCAGTGTGATCGGCGTATATACCATATGGCAATGCGTGAACTTCTTGATCAACAAGAAAATCTTTCCCTGCATCAAGGCTCAATTAATGAGTTAATTTTTGATGGCAGTCATGTGGTGGGAGTGATTGATGAGCTTGGCATAAGTCATTATGCAAAAGCTGTCGTGCTTACGACGGGGACATTCCTTGGCGGGCTTATTCATGTAGGTGACAAAAAGTTTCCAGCAGGCCGTTCTGGTGATGCTGGTATTGAAGGTTTAACGCAAGAGTTGTATCAAAAAGAATTACGTTTGGGGCGTTTAAAAACAGGAACGCCACCCCGTTTGGATAAGAATACCATTGCATGGGATAGCTTGGATCAACAGCCTGGGGAATACGATGCATTGCCTTTTGCAGATATGCATGCTGCTGTTACACAAGATCAAATTCCATGTGCAATTACACGCACAACCCAGCAAACACATGACATTATTCGTGAAAACTTATCTCGCTCCCCTATGTATTCAGGTGATATTGAAAGCAAAGGACCGCGTTATTGCCCAAGTATTGAAGATAAAGTAGTTCGATTTGCAGATAAAGATAGCCATCAGATTTTTCTAGAACCAGAAGGTAAAGATCATGCAGAGGTTTATCCAAATGGTATTTCGACATCCTTACCGATTGATGTTCAGTGGAAGGTTGTGCGTTCAATTCCAGGGCTGGAGAAGGCTCTGATTATTCGACCAGGTTACGCCATTGAATATGACTATGTTGATCCGACTGAACTAAAACTAACTCTGGAGTGTAAGAAGGTTGCGGGGCTTTTCCATGCCGGTCAAATTAATGGTACAACAGGCTATGAAGAGGCTGCTGCACAAGGTATTTTGGCAGGTATTAATGCTGCGGCACTTGCATGTGATTTAGAAAGTTGGATTCCTGATCGGTCAGAATCTTATTTGGGCGTGATGGTGGATGACTTAGTAACAAAAGGCGTGAGTGAACCGTACCGCATGTTTACATCACGTGCGGAGTTTCGTTTATATTTGCGAGAAGATAATGCTGATTTGCGTTTGGGTGTAACGGCTGTTCATTTGGGTTTATATGATGACGCACGACTGAGTTCTTATAGTCAGAGAGAGGCTCGTGTGCAGTCCGTGATTGATAAGGCTAAGGCCATGATGATTGGTAGCGGAAAAGCATGGGCTGGGCGTTTAGAAGCTTTGGGCTTGCCTGTAACACAGCAGGGGACGTATTTTCCAGCCTATTGTCACCGCCAAGATGTGGATATGAATGAAGCCTTAAAGTTACTTGAGGGCTGTGAAGATTTTACTGTTCAAGACTGGGCGAGTTTAAAGGCTGAAATGCATTATGATGGTTATTTGGATAAACAAGCTATTGAAGTGCAGCGTTTTAAAGATTTGGAAGGACGTAAGATTCCGTGTGATTTGGACTATACAAAAGTGAAAGGTTTGAGTATTGAATGTCAGCAAAAATTAGCGGATGTGCAACCTGATAATCTTGGTCAGGCGATACGTATTTCTGGTGTTACGCCTGCAGCCGTAACATGTTTGATGATTTATTTGCAGCAGCAAAAGGCTGTGTCATGAAAGAAAAACTTGATGCATATATCACGGAAGTGTTGCGTTTTCGCAAAGCTTTGAATTTAACTTCTATTTCAGATGCTAGCGTATTCAATCGGCGTTTTGTGCAGCCATCAGTGGCTTTGACAAGCTGGATGCCAGATGAGGGGCGTTTGTTGGATATTGGTAGTGGTATGGGTGTTCCTGGCATACCGCTGTTAATTGCCAAACCTCATTTGCACGGCGTATTGGTTGAACGGCGAAAAAAACGAGCAGAGTTTCTTCGACATTTGGGGCGAGTGTTGGAATTAAATGTGGAAGTTTATGATGCCGACATTAATGATTTGCCATCACTGTCTGTGGATGTGTGCGTGGCGCGGGCGGTTACTAATGTGAAGGGATTGCTGGATATGTGTTCGCCGCATGTGAATCATAAAGCTATTGCAGTGTTCCCTGTACCGAGAGATCAACCATCAGTTGATGCTGACGGATGGACTTTGAATGACCTTGGTGATGTCGATGCAATTGAGGCACAGCAGATACAGTGTTACTCTTGGCTGGGGTAGTCATGTTTGGGATATATTTTGAGAGGGAAGGGGTTTCACGTGAAACATCATAATCTTGGACGGGTGATTTCAATTGCCAATCAAAAAGGTGGGGTCGGTAAAACAACGACAAGTATTAACCTTGCGGCATCACTTGCTGTATTAGAAAAGCGAGTTTTATTGATGGATTTGGATCCTCAAGGAAATAGTACATCGGGTTTGGGTGTTGATAAGAAAGAGATTGAATCAGGTATGTATGAGGTACTGATGGGCGACAGTAGCTTACAAGATGCTATCGTCGAAACAGAGTGTGAAAACTTATCGTTGCTTGCTGCCACGATGGACTTGGCAGGTTCAGAAGTAGAACTGGTAAATAAAGATAAACGTGAGCATCGCTTACAAAATGCCTTTGCGGCGTATACAGGCAAACCTTTTGATTATGTGGTGATTGATTGCCCTCCAGCGTTGAATATTTTGACATTGAATGCATTAACGGCTTCAGATGCGGTGATGATTACATTGCAAACAGAGTTTTATGCTATGGAAGGGTTGAGCCAACTGATGGATACTATTCGTCGTGTTCGGGCTGCTTTAAATCCTGACTTGCTTATGGATGGTATTCTACTAACCATGGTGGATCGAAGGAATAATTTAGCACAGCAGGTTGAGGGTGAGGTGCGTGAATACTTTGGTCAGCAAGTGTATCAGCAGGTTATTCCAAGAAATGTGCGCTTGTCGGAGGCTCCGAGTTATGGAATTCCTGTGATGTATCATGATATTCGTTCTGCTGGAGCGAAGGCTTATTTGCAGGTTGCACAAGAATTTATGCAGCGTCAGGGGTAGAGAAATGGTGGTCAAAAAAACAATGAAAAAACGCGCTTTAGGCCGTGGTTTAGACGCTTTATTGGCAGATAAGCCGACTCCGGAAGTGTTAAATCAATCCACTAAGGTATTGATTTCAAAGATTAAACCGAATCGCTATCAGCCACGGTCACATTTTGATGAGCAAGAATTACAATCATTAACCGAATCTATTCGTAAAGAGGGTGTGCTCATGCCAATCCTTTTGCGTGCGCAGGGTGATGAGTATGAGTTGATTGCGGGCGAGCGACGTTGGCGAGCATCGCAAGCAGCGGGTTTATTGGATATACCAGCTGTTGTACGTGAAGTGGATGACTTACAAGCTTTAGAGTTGGCGATTATTGAGAATGAACAGCGCGATGATTTAACCGCAGTTGAATCAGCAAGAGCATATAAACGTTTGATTGATGAATTTTCTTTTACCCAGCAGCAGGTAGCCGAGAGTATTGGTGTATCACGGGTGCAAGTAAGTAATTTAATTCGTTTATTGCAGTTGCCTATGTCTATTCAGAAAATGATTGAGCAGCGATTGTTAACGATGGGTCATGCTCGTCCATTGGTGGGTTTGGATGCAAACAAAGCTGAAGTGTTGGCGCGTAAGTGTATTGCTGAGCAGTGGAGCGCTAGGCAAATGGAGAAAGAGTCCAAGCGTGTGCTGAATGATCATGTAGAGCGTTCCCCTATGCCTATAGATGCAGATATTGCAGCTCTTCAGGATGAGTTGATGCGTACCTTGGGTTTGCCTGTTGCGTTGCATTGTAAAAAGAATGGTTCGGGCGAATTAAAGATTAGTTATAGTCGCGCACAAGAATTGGATGGTGTTTTAAGACGTTTGCGAACAGCAATCTAAAGTAAACAATTACCTATAAATTTGGAAATATATTGCATCACTAACATATTGATATATAAGGATTATTTATATATTTAGTTTTTCGCGAACCCATGCCTGTGTCATGCGAGCTCGCTCTGTTTGAGAGGCGGCCTCCAAAAGCCTTAATGCAGATATTTGACTATCCAAATCGCGTGCTAGATGGGATAGCATAACCTTAATGAGTTTATCTGGTACATCCCAATGTAATTGATGGGCGACTGCCTTTAAAACGCTATGCAGATCCTCATCACTTTCTGGAGCTTTAATCTGAACCTGCTCCATCATACGCATGCGGCTAGCAAGCTCTGGTGGGGCAAGCTCATGGTCGCTACAGCGCCATGATATGAGTAGTGGATGAGCCTTTTCTTTGGCTCGTTCTATGAGATGAAATAATGCTATGGCGGTATGTGTTGGCAAAGCTTGGGCAGGTAAATCAATGCTCCAAACAGCATGATTTTCTGCTGTTTCAAGCCATGCTGCAACTTGTTCTAGCGCAGATAAAGTTGCTTGAACTTGGAGTCTTGCTAGCTGAGGATATTCTTCTTGTAAGGCTCGTAAAAGGTGACTCTTTCCTGCTGGACTATCTGACTTTAACCATAGTGTTCCGCCTTCATTGAGCCATACAGCGAGTCTTGTACAGGCTGTCATCGTACCTTGGTGGTGAACCCAAGTGTGGTAACCAGGTGTGATAGGAAGCGTGAAAAGAAGGCGTTGTTGCGGCATAAAAGTTGTTTTATTAGGCAAGCTTATGACTTATTTTCTTGTTTGGCAGCTTTGCCTGTCCAGCTCACAAGATAGTGTAGTCCTGAAGCACAGGTCAGTATAAACGTTAACCACATGGCAATTTGCAGCAATGTGTCAGGTATAACCATTGCCATATTTAATAATAACAAAACTACATAGACAATTTGGATAAAGGTGGTGGCTTTGGATATGAAGCTGGGCTGCATAGTGAGACGACGGGTGACGATTTCATAGGTGATTGCGCCCAAAACAATGATTAAATCACGAAAAATAATCGCAAGAAAAACAAATAAAGGGACTTGCTCAACCATAAATAGCGTTACAAACAAGCTGATAAGCATGATTTTATCTGCCATGGGATCTAAGTAGGCACCAACAGTTGTACGTAGGTTGAAATAGCGTGCAATAGCTCCATCCAGCATGTCTGTAATGCCTGCAAGAACCATCAGAGCAAGGGCAAGCCATGCTTGTTCGCTTAATACCATATATACAATTACAGGGGTCATGATTATACGTGCCAAAGTGAGCACGTTGGGGACATTAAGCAGCTGTTGCATCAGTGAATGAGCCAACCTTGCGCATTGGGAGTAGCAACCATACCGCGCTGTGCAAACCAATCAGCTATCCAACTATCATCGTTTTGTTTAAGTTGAATGATATATTCACGGCTACGATAGTTTAAGTAACTCGGTAACATACTTTGCACACGTGGATCATTTTTTAGAGCGGTTTCCAAGGCTATTTGTTCGGATAGGTTGGCTTTTTGTTCAATCAATAAATGCAAGCTGGATACTGCTATCGCTGGGGCTGCGTCACCTGTACCTTCTACTACAACCTTTGCTTGCCATACATAAGCATCACGGGCACGAAGCATGGTTTGTACTACCCAACGTTTAAGTTGTATGAATGGGTCGCCCATATCGAGATTACGCGTTTCACTAAATTCACTTAACCGAGATTGCCCGCGTGCAGATAGTTGCACTTGTATATCATCAAGCCATTGGATACGAATTGCCAGTAATGGCGCATTGGGCTTGAGTTGTATGCCTAGTATGTCTGCCTGTTTATGTGCATAAGCTAAAATCTCACTTTCAGAGCCTTGCATACTTCCACCAAATGCATTGATAAGCTCAATGCGAAGATTAAAGCTAGGTATGGCGCGGATATGAGGGATATTTTCTTTTTCCAAGATAGCCCACACCCTTGATGGGTTAAACTGGATGTTACTACCATCCTCTTGAGGGCGTACACGGCGCAGTAAACCCATGGCTCGGATATTATCAGGGACGCTTGGGCGTGCTTGTTGGGTAATGATTCTATCCCAAAGTATGGGTAATGCCTGTTTGACTTGTTTGTTTATAGGCGGCGCGTTGCCATCTTCAAAATTGATTGAAATACTAAACCGAGGGTCTTCTTGTGCTTGTGCCGTGTTTATGTTGAGTAGTATGCAAAGACAGAGTGATAGGAATCTAAAGCAAGTGAACATCTATTTTACCACGCGCAAATGACGAACTTTTTTCCTTGTAACCTTCTCTTCGGCGCTTGAAACAGGTGTGTGTGTATCCAATGATGGTTCGCTGCTTGGCATTTCTTGCAAACCACGTGCGGCATTCACCACCACACGGATGGTTTCTGGCACGCAGTCTTCCCACACCAAACCCTGTTCGAGATCACCATCAGGTTGATAGGCCGCCCAAATGTATGTCATGGGAATATGACATGCGTGTGACTGTCCAGAAAACGAAAAATCGGATGTCAGTGCATCATCGCGAATGTAAATAGGCTGAGGCATACGACTATTGAGCACCAAGCGAAGCGCGGGGTCACCTTTTAAAAAATCGGGCACGTCAACATCATCATGGGTTGCATCAACAACGATATAAATACGCCCATGTTGCTGAAAAAATTCGCGTAATTGTTTGGCTTTGGCAGCATCTGAAAATTGAATGGTCATGTCTGTTGTTTCCGACGTTGTTCGATGGCTTGCGCAAAATTGTCTAATAAATCAGCTGTATCATCCCATGCAATACAGGCATCTGTAATGCTCACACCATGCTTAAGGGGTTGACCATCAACGACATTTTGACGACCAGCTTGCAAATGACTTTCAACCATGACACCAATGATTTTATCATTCCCCGAACTAATCTGGTCACATACATCATGCCCCACAATGATTTGGCGCTCATGTTGTTTTAGACTATTGGCATGACTACAATCAATCATAATGCCTGAGTCTATCTTTGCGGATTCTAGCTCTTTTGCTGCTATAGCGATGTGTTTGGCATCGTAGTTGGGTTCATGCCCACCACGTAAAATAATATGGCAGTCTTCATTGCCACTGGTGGAGAAAATTGCTGAACGACCTTCTTTGGTCAGTGATAAAAAGTGATGTGGGTTGGATGCAGCGTTGATGGCATCAATGGCGATACGAAAACCGCCTTCGGTACTATTTTTGAAACCAACAGGACAAGATAAACCCGATGATAATTCGCGATGTCCTTGGCTTTCAGTGGTGCGTGCGCCAATAGCACCCCAACTTACGAGGTCAGCAAAATATTGTGGTGTAATCAAATCAAGAAACTCTGTACCCGCAGGAACACCCATTTCATTGATTTCGAGCAATAGTTTGCGTGCCATGCGGATGCCTGTATTAATTTCAAATGAGCCATCCAAATGTGGGTCATTAATCAATCCTTTCCAGCCTACAGTGGTGCGTGGTTTTTCAAAATAAACGCGCATGACAATTTGCAGGGTGTTGGCATACTTATCTTTTACGCCTTGAATACGTTTGGCATATTCAATAGCCAAGTCAGGGTCATGAATAGAGCATGGGCCGACCACAACCAGTAAGCGGTCATCATCGCCGTGAAGAATATTGTGAATATTCTTTCGAGCAGTAGCAACGGTGTATGCAGCTGTATCATTCACAGGGTGTTCAGCATGAACCAATGCTGGCGATACAACTTCTTTGATGCCGACGATACGAAGGTCATCTGTCAAATATTGGGCTGACATTTGTGCTACCTCTTTTGAGTAAAAACTGAATATTGTAATATTGATGCGGATTATGTCAGAAATGATTACAAATTTTTAGGAAAAAGTGCGGAGTGGCTCTATAAGCCGGGTTCTGTGTCATTATTTCAAGAAATAATGGTGGTAATCATTCCTCTGGACATACCATTACTGGCAGCCTCAAGCAGCCTACCCGAAGCCACGCGCGAACCACGCTTAACGACTCCCTATTTGGCCTTGCTGCGGATGGGGTTTACCTACGCCTGTATGCGTTACCGAATACAGCGGTGCGCTCTTACCGCACCTTTTCACCCTAACCATCGCAAGCGATGGCGGTCTAGTCTCTGTGGCACTTTCCTAGGGTTTCCCCCACTGGACGTTATCCAGCATCCTGTTCTGTGCAGCCCGGACTTTCCTCGATATGCATTAAACATACCGCGATTACCCAAGCCACTCCGCACGGCAAAGCCTATGAATTGTAACGGGCATAGCTAGAGATTATGTGTCGATATAAAAGATATGTTTAAGGGCAAAGGCTGCTTTGTTACCATCGCGGCATGTTAAAAGCCATTTATTACCGTGTGAATCAGTGGAAAGTGACCCATGAGCACATGTATTTGGGCATTTTGGCGCTGTTTGTTGCTGTTTTGGCTGGTTATGGTGCATTGGTAGTGCGTTTTGGTATCCAATGGGTTGCCACGTTATGGACAGGCGAAGCAACATGGTCTGCGGCTTTACAAACGATTCCGTGGTACATGTTTCTTGTTGCCCCCATCAGTGCTGGCTTGTTGGTTGGTTTCATCAATCACTATTGGGTTCCTAAGGGTGAAGCGCGTGTGATTCCCGGTGTATTGGAAGCCTTGTCTGAGCGTGGTGGGCGCATCAGTGGGCGTAAAACTCTGGCAGAGCTGACCAGTAATATTGTCTCGGTTGGTAGTGGGGCATCAATGGGGCGAGAGGCTCCGACTGTGGCTTTGGGAGCAGCGTTAGCATCGCAACTTGGTAAGCAGTTTGCGCTTAATGAAACGCAAATGCGTACGATTATTGGTTGTGGTGTCGCGGCAGGTATTGCAGCTGCCTTTAATGCTCCAATTGCAGGTGTACTTTTTGCGTTGGAAGTTATTTTAACCGATTATGCGATTGCAACATTCACACCGATTGTCCTTGCGGCGGTGATTGCCACGGTTATTACACGGGCGCATTTAGGCAATATCACGGTGTTTTCTATTCCTGATTTTACATTGGTTTCTAACTGGGAAATTCCTGCCTATATGGGTTTGGGGGTATTTTGTGGATTGACTGCAGCTGTAACGTTGAATTTTTTGCCAAAGTCACGGCATTTGTTTGAAAAATATGTTTCTAACCCTGTATTGCGACCGGTGATCGCGGGTTTGATTTTAGGTTGCTGTGCATTGATTGTACCTGAGGTGATGTCCATTGGTTATGGCACTGTGGAAAGTATCCTTTTGGAATCTTTTTCACCTGTGATTCAAGGCGTTGTGCTTCCAGCTTTATTATTTTTAGGCGTGCTACTTATTTTTAAGATTGCGGTGAGCGTGATTTGTTCAGGTGGTGGTTTTGGTGGTGGTATGATTGGTCCATCACTATTTATTGGTGTGGTTGCGGGAGCCTTTTTTGGTTTGATTGTACACAGTATTTTTCCAAACATATCCGAGAGTTATGGCGCATATGCCTTGGTAGCATGTGCAGCCATGATGGCGGCGATGCTGCAAGCACCGATGAGTTCTATTCTTATGGTGTTTGAGTTGTCTGGGAATTATCAGGTGATGATGCCGTTAATGGCAGCATGTGTGATTGCAGCACTGGTGAAGCGCGCCTTTGGCGAAGACTCCGCTATAACGGAAGCTCTAGAAGAGCGCGGTATTGAGACGGGTTGGGGGCTAGAGCGTTCATGGATGCGCTCTGTTCCTGTTAGTCGTATTCCTTGGAGGGCGATTCCCAAGGTATCAGAGCATGCGCGCTTGGTAGAATTAAAGGCTGCCTATGTAAAGTCAGGTAAAGGCTGTGTGCAAGTCGTTGATGATGATGATTTGATGGTGGGTATTATCACCTTTTCTGATTTGCAAGAATGGCTATTGGATTCAACTTTGGATCAGGTGCTGCTTGCATCTGAGATAGCCAATAGAAAGGTGCTTACGATTTCTGAAAGTGATAATTTATTAAATGCTGTAACATTATTGGATCGGGTTGAATTTGAGCAAATGCCTGTTGTGGCAGCAGACAATCCACGTAAATTATTGGGTATTTTATCGCGTAATGCTGTATTCTCAAAATATCATAAATTGATTGTGAAACATGGTGAAAAAGTGGACGATCGTGGCCATGTTTGATTTAAACCCTGCACAACAGCAAGCTGTAGAGGCAGGCGATGGACCACAACTTATTTTAGCAGGGGCAGGCTCTGGCAAAACACGAACCATTGTACATCGTATCGGGCATTTGATTGCTGCACAGCAAACTGCGCCACACCGTATTTTAGCAGTAACCTTCACCAATAAAGCTGCGGCTGAATTAAAAGGGCGGTTGTCTGATTTGATTGGTGATGGCGGCGGCGGTGTTGTTTCAGGAACATTCCATGCCCTATCCCTGCGTTTTTTACGCCGTTATGTAGATGTGTTGGGCTATCCAACATCATTTCAGGTGATTGATTCCGATGACCAACGGGCTTTGGTGAAGCGAATTCTAAAAGCCCGTAATATCGCCAGTGAAAAGTTACATCCATCCTATTTGATTGGATGGATTGAGCATTGTAAACATGCGGGGCTTTTGCCTGACCAGGTGGATGAACAGATGTGGAGTGGCATTGATTTACGTGAGTTGTATGTTGAATATCAGAGCCAACTTAAGCAGTTAGAGCGCATGGATTTTTCCGATTTACTTGTGAATACAGTACGTTTATTGCGTGAAAAATCTGATATTGCGGTGGCATTGCGCAGTCGTTTTGATCATGTCTTGGTGGATGAATACCAAGATACCAACCCTGTGCAACATGAGTGGCTAACCCTGCTTTGTGCAGAACATCATAATCTGACCGTGGTTGGTGATGATGATCAGTCGATTTATGGTTGGCGCGGCGCGGATGTGCGCCATATTCTTGATTTTGAGAATATTTGGCAGGGTGTGTCGGTAGGTATACATAGGTTGGAAGAGAATTATCGCTCGACTCCATCCATTCTCAAGCTTGCGAACGCTATTATTTCTGACAACAGTGAACGTCATGAAAAAGTGTTAAAACCCACCCGTGAAGATGGTCGTAAACCTGCATGGAAAGTGTGCAATGATGAGTATGATGAATCACGGCAGGTTGCACGCTTTCTTCAATCTCGTCGTGATTGTGGCATTGCATGGGATGATATGGCGGTATTGTATCGCTCCAATCGTCAATCCTTGGCTTTGGAGCAAATTTTACGGCAAGAGGATATGCCGTATCAGATTATTGGTGGCGTAGGTTTCTTCGAACGCTTGGAAATTAAAGATGCTTTGAGTTTCTGGGCAATTATCAACCGTTGTGCTGATGTCATGCATGTGTTGCGCATTGTGAACAAACCCAAACGTGGCATTGGGCTTAAAGGTCAGGAGCAGATTGCTGCACAATTGGCTGCTTCGGGTATGCGTGCCTATGAGTGGTTGGATATTGTAGCAGCAGGTCATGCGGAAGGTGCGGCGAAGAAGTTACAGGCTTTGGCGCAACTCATTGTGCGTTTACGTGAAGATTTGGAAAGCATGCCAGATCGAGGGCTCATGGCAGTTTTGGAACAAACGGCATACATTGATAGCCTGCAATCCTTTGGTGAATTGGAGGCTGAATCACGCCTTGAAAATATTCGCACATTGCAAAATTATATTGAAATTACCATGCAAGAAGATGTTACGCCGATTGAATTTATGGATAGGGCGGCGTTATTACAATCAGGGGAAGAAAATGATGATGCGGACACACCAAGCATAAACTTGATGAGCTTGCATCGTGCCAAAGGTTTGGAATTTGATTCAGTGGTCTTGGCGGGTGTGGAAGAAGGTCTGCTCCCCCATCAACGCTCATTAGATGAAGGTGATACCGATGAAGAACGGCGTTTGCTTTATGTGGGTGTTACACGGGCTGAAAATGCACTGCTTATCACTTCGGCTCGCCAGCGAAGGGTGTTTGGTGACATGCACTTTCCGATGCCGAGCCAATTCATTAAAGACTTGCCTGAGGATGTGTTGTACAAAGATCAGCCGAAAGCTAAGCCATCTATGTCTAGTGTAAGCCATGATTCAGGTTTGAATATTGGCAGTGCGGTCTCTCATCCTAGCTTTGGCGAAGGTATAATCCTAGAGCTTGAAGGCAGTGGCGATGCCACTCGTATTTCTGTGGAGTTTGAAAGGGTAGGTTTAAAGCGTTTAATGCTAAAGTATGCAGCATTGCAGGTAATCTAGGGTTCTAAGCATCTCTGCGTGGTTGCTCTGATTACCAAGCTTTATTTTTATCTTTGCGGAGTAGGCGTAAAAAGGTTGTGCTAGCCGCAATACCGCAACCACCGGCAAAAAATAGAATGCCACCCAACATCATGCCGTATACTTCTTTTAGATTTTTTGCGCCTTGACCAGACATTTCGGCATCAACGAAGCCATATAGAGCCAATCCAGAGATGAAAGATGCAATAGCAATACGACGCATGATGGTAAATTTTCTGATTTGTTTTTTTTCTTTCTCCGTGAACTCTTTTTTCATATCGACTCCCTTGTTACCCATCACTCGGCTACTTTGACTATCATGCAGAGGTATAGAAGATAGTTAGCTGTCGATGTTACCCACACTATTAACCACTTTACATTTATGGTCAATATCTGTTGAGTGAATCGAACTTCTAGTGCTTCATCATTTGGTCATGACGTTGAGAGATAATGGTGATATAACAACAAAAACTATTAAAATATTTTCATAAAAAAGACCTTGAATCGACTTGTTTGGAGCATAAAGTATGCGACCGATTATAGGTATTTTATTCGGAGTAGTTATGAGTTCATTTCCAGCATTCTCAGCCTTGCAAGAGTATATTGAGCAAAAAATCATTGGTCAATCGCATTTGGCAAACCGCCTGTTGGTGGCAATTCTAGCGGATGGACATTTGTTGGTGGAAGGTGCACCTGGATTAGCGAAAACGCGCGCTATTAAAGTGTTGAGTGATGGAATTGAGGGTGACTTTCATCGCGTGCAGTTTACGCCAGATTTATTGCCATCAGATTTGACAGGCATTGAAATTTATCGACCCCAAGATGGCACATTTCATTTCCAGAAAGGTCCATTATTTCATAATTTATTGTTGGCAGATGAAATCAACCGTGCGCCAGCCAAGGTACAATCTGCATTGCTTGAAGCGATGGCAGAGCGTCAGATTACTGTCGGCAGCGTGAGTTATCCTTTGCCAGAGTTGTTTTTGGTGATGGCAACACAGAACCCCATTGAACAAGAAGGCACGTATCCCTTACCTGAAGCACAATTGGATCGTTTTTTATTGCATGTGACGATTGATTATCCATCGGCAGAGGCAGAGCGTGATATTTTGCGTTTATCGCGCCAAGAGGCAGGTGGCTTTGATCATGGAGATGCGCAACCTGTTATTTTGACGCAAGATATGTTGATGCAAGCTAGGCAAGCCGTACTGGATTTATATATCGCAGAAGATTTAGAAGCTTATATGGTCAATCTAATTATGGCGACGCGTAGCAATCATACGCAAACAGGGGTAGTGAAGCATTTACAATATGGTGCAAGTCCGCGTGCGACCATTGCTTTGGATCGCTGCGCACGTGCCCATGCTTGGTTGAATGGACGCGATTTTGTGTCACCTGAAGATATTCAAAGCATGGCATTTGATGTGTTACGCCATCGTTTATTGCTAAATTATGAAGCTGAAGCGGCAGGGTTGACGACGGATGATGTGATTGGGCAACTGATTGCGCAGGTGGCAGTGCCTTAATGTTGCAAGCAGGTCGGATGGCATACGCATGAGCCAAGCTACAGAACTTGATTTACAGCAGCTTATTTCTATGCAACAACAAGCCAGCAAACTTTCGATAAGACGTAAATATATTCGTTCACCTCTAAGCGGCGGGCATGTATCTCGTTTGCGTGGACGTGGTATGGAGATTGATGAGGTCCGTGTGTATCAAGCCGGTGATGAAGTATCTAGCATCGACTGGAAGGTGACCGCGCGTAAGGGCATCACGCATAGCAAAGTTTTTCGAGAAGAGCGCGAGCGTCCAGTGTTGGTGTGCTTGGATTATCGCCCATCGATGTTTTTTGCGACACAAGGCGTGTTAAAATCTGTGCTGGCAACGCAAGCTGCAGCATTATTGGCATGGCATGGCGTGTCACAGGGCGATCGTTTGGGAGGCTTGATTTTTTCAGATGATGAACATCATGAAATCAAACCTACACGTGGGCGTAAGGGTGTGTTGAAGCTCTTGCATGCTTGTGTACACGCCAAGGTGTGGAAACACAGGTATTATCAAACAACCCAGCATAGCGATATGTTTCAAGAAACTACGACGCGCTTGCGCCATATTAGTAAACCAGGAAGCCTGATTTATATATTAAGTGATTTTCGAGGACTCAATGCTAAGGCTATGTCTAACTTGGGGCAGCTGGCACGTCATAATGATGTGGTCTTAATATCAGTGTTGGATGTGATTGAGAAAAATTTCCCTGACAAGGGAGTTTACCCCATCTCTGATGGTAAAGAACATTTTGTTTGCTATGCTAATGAGGGCATGCAAGAGCATGTAAAAAAACTTGTCCAGCAACGTATGGATTGCCTTAAAACATTGCAAATACAGCATGGCATGCAACATATTTCATTAAGCACAAACGATGATGTTGCAGAGAAAGTGCGCTCGCATGTGTGGTTTAAATGAATCCATCCTTGCAACAATTGAAAGATATTCATTTGCCTGCTCCAGAGGCATGGTGGCATCTTGCATGGGGTTGGTGGCTTGTGTGCTTTCTACTCATGCTCTGTGTCTTAGGAATATGGTTGGCGATGCCTCGCATCAAAGCTTATATAAGACATTATCAAGAGCGAAAAGCAATTAAACGTGATATACAAGGTGAGCTAGAGAACATGCGCACTATGTATGAGGAGAATCATGATAGTTTGGTATTGCTACGTTCTATTTCTATTTTTCTTCGTAGGGTATCATTGACAGTCTTTGAGCGTTCTGAAAGTGCAGGATTGATTGAAGATGCATGGCTTAGATTTCTAGATCAACAATGGGGTGACGATGTACCTCAAGAATGCTTTAGCGATGACATCAATGCTCATTTACTGAAATATGATGCCTACAAGGGTGAAATTGATAAAGATATGCGAATAAATATTGATAATATGCTTATTTTGGTAGAAAAGTGGGCAAATCATGTGATTAAATACCATGTTTGAATTTGCTTGGTTATGGGCATTACTTTTGCTGCCATTGCCCTGGTTGGCACGTCGTTTTTTTGCTCCTATACAGAATCAACAAGAGCAAGGTTTGTATATCCCTTTTGCCGATGAATTGCGAATGGTTCATAGCTCCAGTGATAAGAACACGCCCAAGCGACCGTGGCTGCTATATTTGGCGAGTTTGGCTTGGATTTGTTTGATTTTAGCTGTGGCTCGCCCGCAATGGATGGGGGATCCTGTGGAAGTTTCTCGCAGTGGTCGCGATGTCATGTTGGCGGTGGACTTGTCGGGAAGTATGCAAATCCAAGACTTTAGCCTGAGTTCGCATCAAGTGAGTCGTTTGAGGGCAACAAAGAAGGTCGCCGGCGAGTTCATTCAGCGCAGAAAAGGTGACCGTTTAGGATTGATTCTGTTTGGCACACAAGCGTATTTGCAAGCGCCGTTAAGTTTTGATCGGGTGACTATCAACCGCTTCTTGCAAGAAGCAGCGATTGGTTTGGCGGGCAAAAAAACTGCCATTGGCGATGCTATTGGCTTAGCCGTCAAACGCCTGAAAGATAAAAAGAACATCTCGCAGATGGTTCTCATTTTATTAACCGATGGTGTCAATACTGCCGGAGTTCTGTCTCCTGAAGAGGGTGTGGCACTGGCAAAGAAAATTGGTTTGCGTATTTACACCATTGGCATTGGTGCATCGCAAATGCAAGTAGAATCATTTTTTGGCACACAGGTGATTAATCCTTCTAAAGATTTGGATGAATCCATGCTAAAAGCCATTGCCAAACAAACCGGAGGTCAATACTTCCGTGCCCATGATACAAAGGAACTCGAAAAAATTTATGCTCAGATTGATAAGCTTGAACCTGTAGATTCGGATAAGGAAACATTTCGACCCATTCAAGCTTTATTTATGTATCCATTGGGCGCGGCCATGATGCTTGCTTGTCTGATTCTTCTATTACGCTTGAGGTCAGTATGATGGATATGATGATCAGTCAATTTCATTTTTTACGTCCTTGGGCATGGTTATGCCTAATTTTATTATTTTTTATCATATATCTTATGAAAAAAGGTATGAAAGGAGCATCTGCATGGCAAAAAGTATGCGCGCCTGAATTATTTGCGTATTTACAGGTAGATGAAATGTCAGGACGTAAGCGTGATACATCGATGTGGTTGCTTGCGATAGCTGGATTATTGGCAATCACAGCTTTGGCTGGCCCCGTTTGGGAGCAACAACCACAACCGATGTATCGTGCCGCATCTGGTTTGGTCATTGCTTTGGATTTATCACGCTCAATGGATAGTAGTGATATAAAACCGAGTCGTTTGGTGCGCGCCAAACAGAAATTAAGTGATTTGTTGGCCATGCGAAAAGAAGGGCAAACAGCTCTGATTGCTTTTGCTGGTACTGCGTATGCGGTGACACCTTTAACCGAAGATAGCAAAACTATTTTGGCACAACTTCCAGCACTAACGACAGATATTATGCCCAAGCAAGGTGGTTCTTTGGATGCCGCGATGGATAAAGCCTTGGATTTATTTCATCAGGCAGGCATCCAACATGGGCAATTGTTGTTTGTAACCGATTCGCAGGACTTTTCAGCTTTGAAAGTAAACGAAGTGGTCGATGATGGGCATGAAATAAGTGTGATTGGCGTTGGGACATTGCAAGGAGCACCCATTCCACAAGCTGATGGAAGTTTTGTTACTGACCGCAAAGGAAATATTGTTATTCCGGTACTGCAACGCAAGCAACTACAAACGTTGGCAAGCCTTGGTCATGGCGTGTATCGCGACTTATCACTGGATAATTCAGATATCGAGCCAATATTGGCTCGTTTGAATGCTTCTGCTCATCAGCAGGCAAATAAAGTGGTAAAATCAGCAGTACAACATGATAGCTGGTATGAGGAAGGTCCATGGTTATTGCTATTATTGTTGCCAATAGCAGCGCTCGGTTTTCGGCGCGGCTTGTTGATTGTGGTGTTATGTTTGTCGGTACAAGTCAAACCTGTTGAGGCAGGTGTATGGCATGATATGTGGCATACGCCCAATCAACAGGCAGAAGCATTGATGGCGGAAAAAAAATATCAACAAGCGGCTAAAACATTTCAAAGTCCAGCATGGAAAATGGCCGCGAACTATCGAAATAAGAATTATCAAGCTGCATTGCAAGATTTTCAGCATATCAAACAACCCAGTACCGTTGATTTATATAATAAAGGCAATGCATTGGCGCATTTGGGACATCTCGATGAAGCGATCTCAACATATGACGAGGTGTTAAAGAAGGAACCTAATAACAAGGATGCCAAAGCCAATAAAGCATTGCTTGAGTCTATGAAAAAGAAACAGGACAAGCAAAAACAAGACAAGCAAAGTCAAATGAAGAAACAGCAGAAAGGAAAACAAGGTCAAAGCGATCAAAAGAAAGACCAGAAAACACAGGGTAAACAGAGTCAAGAGCAGCAACAACAGCAGGGAAAGGATAAGCAAGAGCAGGGCAAGCAAGATCAAGATGAACAAAAGAAAGCCAAAAAAAAACAGGGTAAACAGGATCAAGGGCAGCAACAGCAGGGTGATGAACAAAGTCAGGCGAAGAAGGATCAAGCTAAACAGCAAAAGCATGGGCAAAGCGTAGCACAGCAAAAAAAAGCCAGTTCAAGTCAGCCTAAGAAGAAAAAGCAACATAAGCTGGATGAACAAGATATGAAAAAATTTGAGGAAAAACAGGCATTCAAGCAAGCAATAAAGCGAGTTCCTGATGATCCTAGTGGCTTGTTGCGGCGTAAATTCTTGTATCAATATCGGCAACAAGACAATG
Source organism: uncultured Pseudomonadota bacterium (assembly GCA_913055645.1). Lineage (GTDB taxonomy): Bacteria > Pseudomonadota > Zetaproteobacteria > Mariprofundales > Mariprofundaceae. The sequence continues at coordinate 26,275 of CAJXLC010000015.1, forward strand.
ATGTATCTCAGGGAAATGGAGAGGCATGGTAATGAAAATAGTGCGACTTTTTTTAATGTTTATATGGCTTATTTCACCAATATTAGCACTGGCAGATGGTGCAACGGCTTCATTGGATCGCAGTGTGACGACATTAGGGGAATCGGTTAGCTTGCATATTCGTGTAGAAGGCAGTGCTGATCAAGATCCTGACCTTAGCGTGCTTAAACAAGACTTTGATGTCTTAAGTCAGAGTGAAAGCAGTAATTATAGTCTTATCAATGGTAGCTTAAGCCGTAGTAAAACGTGGTCTGTTATGTTGATGCCAAAGCGGCAAGGAATCCTTCAAATTCCATCCATATCATTGGGTAATATGCATACTCAGCCCTTACAGTTGCAGGTTACTGCCCAGCAGCAAAGTTCAGGCATACAAGGGAAGAATGTTTATCTTGAGCTAAGCAGCAGTTCGCAACATGCCTATGTACAATCGCAAATTATTTTGACGGTGAAGTTGTTTCGTGCCATTGACCTCGCGCAAGCACAATTAACTGAACCAGATATATCACATGCAGTCATCAAAAGAATAGGTGATGATAAAAATTATGAAACGGTGCGGAATCAACGACGTTTTATTGTAACCGAGCGACGCTATGCTCTTTTCCCAGAGAAGAGCGGCATGTTGCATATACCAGCCGTACAATTTACAGGGCAAGAAGTAAGCCAAATGAGCATGTTTAATCATGCTGGACGAGTGCTACGCTTAGCATCTAAAGGGTTGGACATCAAGGTTGATCCCATACCCAGTAGTTGGCCAACCACACAGCCATGGTTGCCTGCTGAAGAGGTAAGTATTCGGGAAATTCCTGTGGATCATCAAAGTGATTCATTGAAGGTGGGCGAGCCATTTACTCGCACCATAGAAATTAGGGCTACAGGCCTCACAGCAGAGCAATTACCACAAATATTTCAGCACACAAGCAGTGCTAACTTCAAACAATATCCTGACAAACCACAGTTAAGCAACAAGATTGGCAAACATGGGTTGGTAGCTATGCGTCGTGAAAAAGTTGCCATGATTCCAAGCAAGTCAGGCAATTTAGTGGTGCCTGCTATTACTGTGTTCTGGTGGAACACCAAGACAAACAGTATCCAGAAAGCAGTAATTTTAGAGCATATGATTGATGTAAAAGCATCCACCAAACTCAATGCTCAGCCAGCAACACCATCGGCAATATTGCCAAAAGTGAAACAAGAAAGCGTAACACCGATGGTGCAAAAACAAATGAGTAATTTATCGGCTCAGTCAGAGAAAATAGATATAGATTTATGGCAAGGGGGGACGTTATTTTTTGCTATAGTTTGGCTATTGACGGTGGCTATATGGTGGTATGTTTCTTCGGCGAAGAAAAAAGGCTTACAAGAGGATAAAGGTGTATCTGAGAAGCCCATACATGAAAAAAAATACCGCAAACAACTTGAGCATGCCTGCCAATCAGGGCAAGCAAAAGAGGCAATGCGTCTGTTACTGCAATGGGCGGATTGCTTTTTCCAAGATGAAAAAATCACAAGCATAGCGCAGCTTCAAGGTCGGTCTCCAGCATTAGATAGCGCAATATTGGCATTGGAAGTGTCATTGTATGGGCAAAAAAGTGAACAAACATGGGATGGTGAGGGTTTGTTTCAGGCTATTTCAAACCTGCAGATTTCGGAAAAGGAATCACCTGTATTAGGTTTGAAACTATTGTCTTAAATATCATATTTTTAGCAGCGTGAGCATTTTGCTGTTAATGTTCCTATTTTTTAATATGCAGGAGAGTTTATATGACCGTTGTCATTTATCATAATCCACGTTGTTCCAAATCAAGAGCTACATTGGCATTGATTCAAGAAAAAGGCATAGAGCCTGAAATTATTGAATATTTGGATGCCACACCCTCGGAAAGTGAGCTGGATGCGATTTTAAGCAAATTGAATATGCAACCTGCGGATTTGATGCGTACAGGCGAAGATGAATATAAGGCTCATATTAAAGGCAACGATTTAAGTCGTGCAGAAGCGATTGCATTGATGGTGAAATATCCACGCGTGATTGAGCGTCCTGTGGTGGTTAATGGCGAAAAGGCTGCAGTAGGTCGCCCGCCAGAATCAGTGTTGGATATTTTGTAGGAAGGAAATGATATGAAAGTTTTAGTCGTAGGCGGCGGTGGTCGTGAACATGCATTATGTTGGAAATTAAATCGTTCGGATTCAGTATCTGAAGTGGTTTGCGCGCCAGGTAATCCTGGTATTGCTAAGGATGCGCGTTGCGTGAATGTGGGAGCCGAAGATATTGATGGTTTGATGGCTCTAGCACGCGATGAACAGCCGCGTTTGGTGGTGGTTGGACCTGAAGTTGCCTTGGTAAAAGGCTTGGGGGATAAGTTACGTGCGGAAGGTTTTGCCGTGTATGGCCCTGATGCGGCAGCCGCAGAATTGGAAGGTAGTAAATCATTTTCCAAAGCATTGATGGATGAAGCGGGTGTACCAACCGCAAAATTTGAAACCCATACTGATGCGGATAAAGCAGAAGCCTTGATTCGAGAATGGGGTGCGCCGATTGTGATTAAAGCATCGGGGTTGGCTGCGGGTAAAGGAGTGATTGTAGCGCAAACAGTTGAGGAAGCTGTGGATGCAGCACGCGATATGTTATCGGGCAATTCGTTTGGTGATGCAGGCTCACAAGTGGTGATTGAAGAGTTTTTAGAAGGTGAAGAAGCATCATGCTTGTTCCTCGTATCGGGTGATACCATTCTTCCATTGGCTTCATCACAAGATCATAAAGCTTTGCTTGATGGTGATTTGGGTCCAAATACAGGTGGTATGGGTGCATACTCACCCGCTCCATGTGTGACACCTGCGATTGAACAAGAGGTGTTGGAAACGATTGCCCGACCAACGATTGCAGCTTTGAAAGAGCGCGGCGTAGAATTTATTGGTACGTTGTATGCAGGTGTGATGTTGACCAAGAGCGGCTTAAAAACACTCGAATTTAATGTGCGTTTTGGTGACCCTGAATGCCAGCCTTTGATGTCCCGTTTAAAATCAGATTTGGGTGAAGTGCTACTTGCCGCTGCTGAAAAGCGTTTGGATGCCGTGAAGCTTGAATGGGATAGCCGCAAAGCATTGTGTGTGGTTGTGGTTTCAGATGGTTACCCAGCCAGTTTTGAAAAAGGACAGGTGATTGCTGGACTTGATGCTATAGAAGCTGCCGGCGCAATAGTGTTTCATGCAGGTACGGCTGAAAAAGATGGTGATATTGTCAATGCTGGCGGACGCGTGTTGGGTATTACAAGCTTAGCGGATAGTGTTTCAGAGGCACAAACATCTGTTTATCATGCTTTGCAAGAGCTTGATTGGAAAGGTGGTTTTTATCGTCAAGATATTGGCTATCGTGCTGTTCAGCGAGAAGGAATATAATATGAAATCAATCAAAGTGCTTATTTTAATGGGCAGTAAATCTGACCGTTCTGTAATGAAAAAAGCGGAGGTGGTTCTAGAAGAATTTGGTGTACGTTTTAAAACCATGATTCGTTCTGCACATCGTACACCAGAGGCAACTGTACAAGCTGTTCAAGATGCTGAAGAGGCGGGCTGCCAGGTGTTTATCTGCGCAGCAGGCATGGCAGCACATCTGGCAGGTGTGGTTTGCTCGAAAACTGTTAAACCTGTGATTGGTGTGCCGATTGCATCGGGGCCATTGAATGGTGAAGATGCATTGCTTTCCACGGTGATGATGCCACCTGGTTTACCTGTAGCTACGGTTGGTGTGAATGCTGCAAAAAATGCAGGTTTGTTGGCTGTACAAATGTTGGCACAAAGCGATGATAATTTAACAAGCCTGCTAAACATTGACCGTGCTGCACAAGCTGAGGCAATCCTCGCTGAAGGTTAAACGTAAATTAGCCACGTTACGCGCAGCGAAAGTGTTGCGAAGAGGCGGTCTTCTTGCACATCAAACAGGCACAGTTGCAGGTATTGCGGCACATCCAGGGTGTTCAAAATCTATCAAGAAATTACAGCGATTTAAGCAGCGCAATGGGCCATTTTTACTACTGGCAGATTCGATTTCCACAGCGTTATCACAAGCGCGATATATTTCACCCACCTTGCGTAAAATGGCGAAAAAATCTTGGCCAGGCGCAGTCACATTGGTTTTCCCTGGCAAACCCAAACATCATCAAGCTTGTTACCAGCAAGGGATGCTGGCAGTGCGTGTGGATGGCGATAGTGAAAGCCGACGTTTGGCACAGTTATGTGGAGGCTTTTTGTTATCAAGTAGCTTGAATCGGCGAGGTAGCCCTATCATGCCACTTCATCGGCAGTTGTTTAGGCGCTTTTCATCATGGCTTGATGCCCAGTTAGTGCATAAAAATATTTCAAATTCAAATATACCATCACGTATGTACCATATCACACATGCTGGTGTGAAACGTTTGCGTTAAACGTTGTCGTTACGCGAGTGTTAGTGGTCAAAGGCTATGCAATAAATAGTGTAACGGGTAAGGTTTATATTTTGGCGTAACAATGAGTTTTTGATGGGAGATTAGATGCAGATGGATGCACCAAATAAAACTGCTGTTGATATTGCGCTTGATAAGCCGATGCGCGCAGATGAATATGAGCATGTACGTTTGGAGCAGATTAAACGTCTTTTTGATGGTTCTCCCTATTTGATTGTTAGCAACGTTTTGATTGCGTTCATTGTCGCGATATTGCAATGGGATTCAGTTGAGCATACAAGCATACTTATATGGTTTGCTTGCATGGCGGTTGTTGTCGTATTTCGGTTTATCATGATTTATAGTTTTTCATTGAAGAAGCTGACTGTGGAGGATGTAGGCTACGGGAAAAAGCTATATATGGTGACGGCAGTTTTACTTGGGATTGCTTGGGGAGCTACTGGTGTGTTGTTTTTTCCTCAAGGAAACCTTGAAAGCCAAGGGCTCACTGTGTTTATACTCATGCTTTTAACAGGTGTTGTGGCAGCGAGACCCATGGTGGTAAAAGGAGCCTTTTTTACCTTTTTATTCTGTGTGATGGTGCCCGTTATGGTGCAGCTTGTTGTACTTGGAAGTGATATTGCTTTAAAAATGCTTGTGATATGTATCGTTTATAGCATTTTCCTTGTTATATATGCCAATAAATCCTATCAGATGCATATGAAAAATATATTGTTCCAAGTGCGTTATTTGGAACAAGAAGCAATGACACAAACATCACAATATATGTCTAAAAAGACGGCTGAAATTTTAAAGATGATTGCCGTGGGCGAATCTGTGCAAGATGTTTGTAATGAAATTATAGGTTTGTATGAACAGTGTTATGATGGTTTGCGTTGTTCGATATTGGCACTGCACGGCGATAAGTTGCTTCATGTTAGTGCGCCCAGTTTACCAAAAGCCTATACTGATGCAGTGAACGGTTTGCAAGTCGGAGAGAATAGAGGCTTGTGTGGAACAGCAGCTTATTTGGGGCAACGTGTGTTGGTTGAAGATATTGCCAATGATGAAATATGGCAGGCATTTAAAGATATAGCGCTTGCATGTGGCTTGGGTAGTTGTTGGTCTGAACCTGTATTGGATGCGAAAGCACAAGTCATGGGCACATTAGCCATGTATCATGATGAGCCTGGCTTACCAAGCGAACAAGAGTTACATGATTTAGAAGGCGCCGCACAGTTGGTTAGTATTGTCATGGAGAGAGAGCAGAGGGAAGATTCATTGCGGACACTATCGCAGGCGATTAAGCAGACTGGTGAAGGGGTGATGATTAGTAATGTCTCTGGTTTGATTGAATATGTGAATCCAGCATTTACATATTTGACAGGTTATGAAGCCAGCGAAATTGTCGGGAAACCTTTAAGTTCTTTAAACAAGAGTACAGAAACAAAAGCGTTTTATAAGAAGCTTTGGAGCAATGTGCACGGTGGAAAAACTTACAGTGCTATGTTAACTGAACAACGCAAAGATGGTTGTGAATATCCAGCAAGGGTGTCTGTTGCGCCGATTTTTGATGGCGAACATATCTCACATTATGTTACGATAAAACAAGACATGACAGAGTATGAAAGCTTGGAAGGGCAGTTTCGACAAGCTCAAAAAATGGAAGCTATTGGCACATTGGTTGGCGGCATTGCCCATGATTTTAATAATATTCTTGCAGGCATGACAGGAAATATTTATCTGACGAAACAACGAAGTCAGGCATTGCCAGATGTTGTAAAAGGCATAGAAAATATTGAGCAACTTGCTATGCGTGGTGCTGATTTGATTCAACGACTCATGACATTTGCTCGCAAAGATCACGTGGAGATCAAAAAGATAAAATTGGTACCCATTTTTTCGGAAGCCATTCAACTGCTTCGCACATCGATACCAGAAAATGTCGATATGCATGAGGAAATGCTTGGTAGACCGCTATATATTCGTGGTGATAGTACACAGATGCATCAGATGTTGATGAATTTAGTGAATAATGCTTATGATGCACTTGAAGGAAAAAGTAATCCTAGCATTACCATCAAACTTGAGCGTTTTTATCCAGATGCAGACTTTATGGAAGCTCATCCATATTTTAGGTCAGAGCATTACGCCCATTTAAGTGTTGAAGATAATGGCAGTGGTATTCCAGAGACCCAAGTGAAACATGTGTTCGAACCGTTTTTTACAACCAAAGAAGTGGGTAAGGGAACGGGGCTTGGCTTATCTATGGTTTTTGGGGCAGTGAAAAGGCATGAAGGCTTTATTGAAGTTCAAAGCGTTGAAGGAGAAGGTTCGACATTCCATATTTATTTGCCTTTAATTGATACAGATGATGCTACGTATGTAGCACCGTTGCAGAAGAAAGCATTGCCATTTTATGCTGCTGGGCACGAAGTTATTTTGTTGGTTGATGATGATGCGTTTGTTCTTGAGATACTCAAAGAAGTGTTAGAGGATTTGGGTTATCAAGTATTAGAAGCCAGCAATGGTTTAGAAGCTGTGGATATATTTAAAGATAATCAGGATAAAATATCTTTGATGATTACCGATATTGTGATGCCGAAGCTAGGTGGCATCAAGGCTGCCGAGCAAATTAGAAAACTATGCCCAGATATGAAAGTTATTTTTGTTACAGGATATAATAAGGATGTGACACTACCCCGTGATATTCTTGCAAATGGCAACAGCGTTCTTTCTAAGCCCTACGATATTGAGTTGTTGAGCAGAATGATTAGAAAAGAATTGGATGGGTGATATGCGTTTATTGTGTATGTTCAAATGGCTCTGAAATACTCACTGCACTGATTGGATCTTCATGAATGATGATTTCAGCATTGGGATATACTGCCATCAGGCTCGCCTCCACTTGATCGGATATGGTATGTGCATCAAGCAAGGTGAGTGCATCATCCAATTCTAAGTGCAGTTGAATGAATACCGTTGTTCCAGATTTTCGGGTGCGTAAATCATGCATGCCGTGGGCTTGCGGATGTTGGGATACCAGCTCTCGAATGTGTTTACGTTCATCGCTCGACAATTCATGATCCATTAAATCATGCATGGCATGCTGAATGATTTCATAGGCGCTGTATAGAATATAAAAAGCAATGCCTATACCAAAAACGGCATCAAAACCTTGCCAGCCATATACCGCCAATACCAAGGCAAGAATAACGCTGGCATTCATAAATAAATCGCTTTTGTAATGTAGCGAATCGGCAGCAATTGCTGTTGAACCTGTTTTGCGCACCACATATCTTTGCAGGATGACTAGCCCCAATGTCACGATAATAGAGAAAATCATCACGGCAATACCCATATGGGAGCCTTCAATGGTTTGTGGATGGAAAAAACGAGCTGATGCTTCGAGAAATAAAAATAATGCTGAACCTGTAATAAACATGGACTGCGCCAAGCCCGCCAATGCTTCGGCTTTGCCATGACCAAAGCGATGTTCATCGTCGGCTGGTACTAAAGCATGACGCACGGCTAATAATGTAATCAATGAGGCAACTGCATCCAAACAAGAATCTATCAAGGTTGCCAATAGACTAACCGAATCAGTCCAAAGCCAAGCAACCAATTTTACCGCAATCAATACACATGCCACAGAAGCTGAGGCATAGGTTGCAATCTTCATCCAGCGTGCAGATTCTTCGGGAGATAAATGCGGGGTCGCGGAGTTTGATTTTTGGGTAGAACTATCCATGGCGCTATTGTGGCTGGCTTTGGGCAGACAATAAAGTCTTTGTAAGTGTGCTTATTCATCTGCATCATATCCACATGCGTTATTTGGAATCCCCTCATTGCGATGCACGCCCTGATTCAACAGAGCTTGATTTGATTGTATTGCATGCAATTAGCTTGCCTGATGGCACATTTGAACAGCATTATATTGATGATTTTTTTATGGGGAAATTAGATATATCTGCACATTCAAGCTTTGAGGATTTGCGAGATGTTCGTGTTTCAGCACATTTTGTTGTGAATCGAAAGGGTGAGGTCACACAATTTGTACCCTGTCAAAAGCGGGCTTGGCATGCAGGTGAGTCATCATGGTTGGGTCGAAAGGGTTGCAATGATTATGCTATCGGAATTGAAATAATTGGCGATGAGAAACGACCATTCACGCATGCACAATATACTGAGGTGGCACGTTTATGCCGTGTATTGATGCAACATTACCCGAATATCACGAAAGAACGCATTGTTGGGCATCAAGATATTGCACCAGATAGAAAGTGGGATCCTGGTAAACAATGGCACTGGCAACGCTTTCACCAGTCCTTTTCGCATATTCGGAAATTAGATTTAGCCCGCATTATTCATAAATCGTCGTGATGATTGCGCAGGAGCTTTGTTTGCAACAGATTTTGAAGAATGCGTTCGTAGCAGTGCTTACGAATAATTGATGAAAAATTTGTTGCAAATAAAGAGCCAAGCAAGGTTGCGACAGTATTTATGAATATTGCGGGTTAGAGGTGCGTTGAATATGGAGCATGAAACTTGGTTGCGATTAAGTGCATTTTTCGGTGTGTTTTTTGTGATGGCTTTGTGGGAAATTATGGCTCCAAAGAGAAAACTTCTTTTTGGTAAAAAACGTTGGGCATCCAACCTTGGTATTGTGGTTTTAGATTCTTTGGTTGCCCGTCTGATTTTACCAGGTGGTGCTGTTGCGGCTTCGATATGGGCTGAATCACATCATATCGGCGTATTACCCTTGTTGGATTTACCCGATACCATGCTTATTCTTGTCGCGATTATTGTGATGGATTTTATTATTTATGCCCAGCATGTGATGTTTCATCGTGTGTCGATATTGTGGCGTTTGCATCAGGTACATCATGCAGACCGTGATATTGATATTACCACGGGATTACGCTTTCATCCTATCGAAATTCTTATATCTATGGGCATTAAAATAACGGCTGTAGTGGCGCTGGGTATTCCTGTGATTGCGGTGGTGATTTTTGAAGTGATATTGAATGGTATGGCGATGTTTAACCACTCGAATGTACGTCTGCCCAAAGCACTTGATGGCTTGATACGTTTATTATTGGTTACGCCTGATATGCACAGGGTTCATCATTCGGTGATTTACTGTGAAACCAACAGTAATTATGGCTTTAATTTATCTGTTTGGGATAGAGCTTGTAGAACATACCGCGCTCAACCAGAACTTGGACATGAACATGTGGTGATTGGTTTGCCAGATTTTCAACAAGCACCCACGCATCAATTATTTTGGATGTTACACCTTCCTTTTGCTACAAAAACTCAGGAAAACGCCCCTGCCAATAAGGCATAACGCGCGAATTTCCCAATACTGACCAGCACGATAAACCACAGTAAGGGACTGCGTAATAAACCTGCGACCAAACAAAGAGGATCACCGACTATAGGCAGCCATGCCAGCAAAAGTGAGGGTTGCCCGTAACGCGTAAACCATGATTCGGCACGCTCGACTTTTTGCTCATCCATGCGCAACCACTTCTTATGCATGGCACTGCTTCCCAATCGCCCCATCGCATAAGTAATAAGGCTACCAAGCACATTGCCCACAGTTGCAATCATCACCAATGCAAAAGCAGAGCCTCCCTCATGTAATCGATAGAGCAATAATGCCTCTGAACCTCCTGGAAATAGTGTGGATGAAATCAAGGCGGAGAAAAATAATGACCAATCTGCATCAAGCATATACATAATGGACAATGTACATCATGTGTTTCGCACAGCAATATTAGTTACTATTCTTTTACGTCATTCCTGTGCAGACGGGAATCCATGTCTGTTGAGGTTGAAATAGATTCCCGCCTTCCCTTGGAGGATAACCTCTTGCTTTGCAATTCACTTAATCTCGATAATGACGTACAATTTAGGAAGTTGGAAAGTCTTGAATCCAATCATGGTTTGATAGGGGTGTATGATGGCATGTATATACTTGGCGATGCAGTTATTTTCCAAGACAGTTCAACATTGATGTATAGCTTCCAATCGCCTTTTGGTGTGATTGATTATGATTGGCATGAGGGTCGATGTCGGAAATTAATGCTCCAGCAATCGGATATGCATTATGCTGAACATGATGATGCTATTTCAGCATGGTTGTCTTCATACTTTAAGGGAAACACATTGCCATTACCAAACTTAGCGCCTGCCAAAACCAGTTTTCAGAGCAAGCTACGAGATGGTTTATGTACAATTCCGTACGGCGAAGTCAGAACTTATGGCACATTGGCAAAAGCACTAAACACGGCTCCGAGAGCATTGGGGCAAGCGTTGGGAGCCAACCCATTACCGATTATCATTCCATGTCACCGTGTTGTCGCGGCAAATGATTTGGGTGGATTTCATTATGGATCAGCGTGGAAAAAAGCACTACTTGATTTTGAACATGGGTGAGCAAAGTTGCGTCATGGCATCAAATCCCGATAATCACGCGATTATTTTTAAACGAGGTAAATATGTCTAGAGCATGCGCACGCCATATTTTGGTAGATACAGAAGAAAAATGTAATGAATTAAAAGCAGAGATTGAAGCGGGCGCGAGTTTCGCAGATGTTGCAAAAGAGCATTCAAGCTGCCCATCAGGGCGCAATGGTGGTGACTTGGGCGAGTTTGGCCCGGGTCAAATGGTTCCTGAATTTGATACAGTCGTATTTTCAGCTGAAGTGGGTTCCGTTGAAGGGCCTGTAAAAACACAGTTTGGTTATCATTTATTGGAAGTAACCAGCCGCCGCTAATTTTTTAGCCTTTATTGGCTTGTTTGGTTGAAAATTTAATAAAGACCTAATTATTATAGGGTTCATTGAGCCCTTCATTTCTTTTGCGAAAAAGAAACGAAGCAAAGAAAGTCGCCCTATATATCTGCATATATCCGTTGTTTCAGTCATAAAAAGGGCGCGTGTCACTGCGCTAATCCTTTTGAAGCCTGAAACAACGGTGCAGCTATAACAGGGAAGAAGTTTATTCTACAGTATATGCCTTAAAGGGCAGTGCAATACTTCCTGATACAGTCACACTGATTTTTCCTTCGCCTGCATGAAGTTGGGGTGGGCTACTTTCAGATTTGCGCATCATTGCCATAGCAGGCATATCTTGGCGCATGCGATAAACAGGGCGTTGTTGGCTTGTTTGCAACTGCATTATACGGAAAGATGTTGCATCCAAGGCTTTGGCAAAGGAACCTGCTTTTTTACGAAAGGCTTGGATAGCTTGTAAACGCAAGCTGTTTTGTGTTGTCTTTAGTGTCGTATCTGAAATGCGAAAACTTAAATGATTCAGGTGTGCTCCAGCCTTTTCAATGCTATCAACCCAATCGGGAACAGCATCAAGGTTGCTACTTACAAGCTGCTCTGTTTGCACCAGCTTCCAGCCATCACGGACTTGCCGACTATTCAACTTATCATAGCGCCAACGCATTTCCATGCGGCGACTTAACGTCGTTTGTTTGATGCCCTGTGCACCTTTTAACTGTTGGTGAATAAGCCGACTTATGCGGTTGACCTTTTTTCTTAGAGCATCGGCATACATACCAGTGGCTTCCATACGATAATTTACCACTGCTTCATCATTAGGCAGAGTAATACTTGATGTCGCAGATAGACTTATGAGTGTTTCTTTTTGCGGTGTATTTTCATCTGCCCAAGCAGGGGTGATAAAGATAAGGGAGAGGATTATAAGGTATTTCATGTCTATAAGCATGGAACAAAATGAACCGTTCGGCAAGCAACCTGAACAGTTACGTAATAATAATTTATTCGGGTATCGAAGACATATCCACACTCACAATACGCGATACACCAGGTTCAGGCATGGATACACCAATCAACTGGTTAGCTTTTTGCATGGTGATTTTATTGTGGCTGATAGCAAGAAACTGAACATCTTCACAAAATTCGGAAATCATATCGGCAAAGCGTCCAACATTGGCATCATCCAGTGGCGCATCGACTTCATCAAGAATACAAAACGGTGCAGGGTTAATACGAAAGATTGAGAAGACCAAAGCCACAGCCGTGAGTGCTTTTTCACCACCTGATAGAAGGGTTATATCTTGTAAACGCTTACCTGGCGGTTGGGCAATTACTTCCACACCAGCGGTGAGCACGTCATCGGAGTCCAGGTTTAATTCTGCGCGACCGCCACCAAACAAACGTGGAAATGTTTCTTTGAAATAAGCATTGGTTTTATCAAAGGTATCACGGAAACGTTGGCGGGTGGTGCGGTCAATGCGGCTAATCGTATCGTTTAAGGTGTTCAAGCTGGCTTCTAAGTCAGCAACTTGCTCTGCCAAAAACTGTTCACGTTCAGAAGCTTCTTTGAATTCATCAATCGCCAATAGATTTACAGGACCAAAGCGTGATAAGCGGTCTTCTAATTCACGGCTATGGCGTAATATCTGTTCCATATCTTCATTATTGAGCTTGTCATGTTTGAGCAGTAATTGCTCACTGGTAAGTTGGCAACGTTGCTCAATTTCATCATTTAAATCTTGTAAACGTGCTTGTTCACTGGCTTGGCGAATCGCAATGTGTTGTTTGGCTTCAGCAGCCTGTTGTACCTGTTTACGTGCTGCTTGTTCATCCTGTTCATATTGATGCAATTGCTTTTGCAGGGCATGTCCTTGTTGCCTCATATCGGTGAGTGTGCGATGCGCTGACTCAACACTTTCATGGGCAGCTTCTAATTGCATATCAAGATCTGTATGCGTTTGATTAGCGACAATATCTGCTTCAGTTTTACGATATTGTTGGGTATCTTGTTGCTGTCGTTGTTGTAGTTGTTCAATCTCTTGTTGCATACGCTTTTGATCGCGCGCAAGACTTTGTATGGTTTGTTTGTGCAGTGCTAAGGCTTGATCGGCATGTGCTTGTGATGAACGCGCTTGTTGCCATTGTTGCTCATACTGTTGTTGAATGAGGCTTTGTGCTTCCAGTTTTTGTTCGGACTGTTGCAACTGTTGGGCATCCATCGCGCCTATATTCGCCAATTCTTGCTGCCAGTGCTGTAATTCGTTTTCGGTCGTTTCTGCATCGTTTTGTGTTTGTGTATGGCGTGAATTCAAACTGTTCTGCTCGTCTTGCAGGCGTTGTAACAATGCTTGAGCAGCCTGAGTTTCGCTTTGTGCTTGTGTTGCGGCAAGGTGAATGCTTTGCCATTGCTGTTGTTGTGTTGTTAATGCCATGTCAGCAGTTTCAACAGCTTGCTCGGCAGCCCGCATATTTTTTTCGGCAGTGGTTTGCTCTGATTCGCAGGTTTGCAAACGCCGTTGCAGTGTTAAGCGTCGCGCAGTTTGGCTTTTGGCAGGGGGAATCAGCCAGCCATCAGATGTTAAACACCAACCATCACGGCTTACCAAACAACCATATTTGGGCACGGAGGCTGTAAAAATATCATGGCAAAGAAGTACATGGCAAAATATGGCATATAAAGGATGGCTTGTATCCAAGTTCAGTTGTTTAGCCAAATTATCCTGTTCCATATCCTGCGTTATCTGGGCAGTATTTATGTGCATGGCAATGGGGCTATCTTGGGCTTGTGTCAACGGATCTTTCCACGTCGCTAGCGTGGTTTGTTTTGGTAGGCTTACATCACCTTCTTTACCGCGCAATACTGCAGCCACTGCCAATTCTAAACCTTCAGGCACATCAAGGTTTTCATCCACCCATATGCCACCAAGCTTGCGTATGTCAGCACGCAATTCATCGGGCATATTTTGCTGGTTTAATTGAGCTTGAAGCTCTTGAATTTCACCATTTAAAGCGCGTAATGCCTGCTCTGCCTGTTGACGCGCTACTGCTGTTTGCTGTTGCTGTTCGCGGCACTGATCCAAGCGTAGTTGCCCATCATGGATTGCCATTTCAGCATCTTTTTGGTTTTGTAATGCTTGGCTTGCTTGCTCTTTTGCCGCGATTAATGCCTGTTGTAGTTCGCGTTCTTTATCGCTGAACTGTTGCAGTTGTGTTTGATATTGGGTTTGTTTATCCAATAAACGTTGCACATGTGATTCGGCTTGTTGGCGACGTTGTTTCAAATCGTTAAATAGGCTACGCAATTGTTCCAATTCTCGCAGTAAGGTATCGCGTTTTTCGCGTGCTTCTTGCAACATCTCTTGCGCCATACTGAGTTGAGTTTCGGCATCACGGCGATTGGCTTGCAAGTCTTCATCAGTTTGTTCGTGTAACTGCGTTTGAATATTGGCAACATCATCCTGTAATTGCTTTTGTCGCAATGCGTTTTCATCCATACGCTGTTGCAGCATCTCTTTACGCTCGAGCAATAATCGCCGTTCGCCAGTAACACGTTCGGCTTGTTGTTGTAATGTGGCACGCTGTTGTTCAAATAAACGCAATTTTTCTTGTGCTTGTTGTACCTCTTCATCATGCAATACCCCAGCACGGCGAGATTGGGTGAGCAAACGCTCTGCATGAATATGTTTTGCCTCTTCTTCTTCAACCTGTTGCTGGGCTTGCTCAAGTTGTTTTTCAAATGTGAGCAATTGCTCTTGTTGTTGTTGAAAACGAATCGCTAATGTTTTGGATTGGACATGTTCAAATTCATCTTGCATGGTTTTAAAGCGTTCGGCGCGTGATGATTGTTGTTTCAAGCTACGGCATTGGGTACGTACTTCTTCAAGCAAATCTTCAACGCGATCCATATTTTGACGTGTGCTATCCATTTTGCGTTCGGCTTCTTTGCGGCGCGAGCGGTATTTCATCACCCCCGCAGCTTCTTCCAATAGCTGCCGCCGCTCTTCTGGTTTGGCAGTAATCATACGTGCAATCGAGCCTTGCTCCACAATGGCATAAGCGCGTGTCGATACACCTGTATCAAGGAATAAATCGACAATATCTTTTAGACGAGCCATTTTACCATTGATAAATGCATCAGAGCCGCCATCGCGAACCAAACGGCGGCGAATGCGAATTTCATCCATATCATGATAAGGGGGAGCCAGCTTTCCGCGCTGTACAGCAAAGGTCAGTTCCACATCGCAAATGGCGACTGGCGGACGTGTTTCAGAGCCTTGAAAGATTAAATCATCCATCACGCCACCACGCAAATGACGCGCAGAATGTTCGCCTAATACCCAGCGAATGGCATCAACAATATTGGATTTTCCGCAACCATTGGGTCCAACAATGGAATTGATGCCGTTACCCAACTCAATTTTTGTAGGGTCAACGAATGATTTAAAACCAGATAGTTCTAGTCGTTTAAGTCGCATGCTTGTGCGTGGTCAAAGTAGAGCGTCATCATCAAGCTAACCATACACACCATGGCAACGGATGCCAGTGCAAGATTCATGTAGGTTTTGTGTTCAGTTGTAAGCATTGTTTTGAATATGCTGAATCATAAGCTGTTTCCTGCAGACCCTTAGGTGACTTCGTGAGTTGGGTCACTTCATAGGTCTAGAAGGGTAAGTTATCATTTAACTATCGATTAGGAGGTGTTATGATGAATACTTTTCGCGCACGTAAAATCGCAGAAGCTTTTTCACCGATTAACTCGTTTGGTGTTCAAACAAGCAATGACGGCATGTTGGTAAATTATTTAAATAACCATGCTTATTTTGCAACAGAAGATAAATTTTGGGCATTTGTGTTTAAACTTGCTCAAGTGAATCACGAAGAAGGACAAGTCGCTGAAATCGAAGCTGAACTTATCGCCTGACTTAAATTTTGTTTGAACAGAAGTTTTTTGCTTCCTATGATGACTGCTTAGATCCCTGATTTGAGAGCTTAATAACTCCACATTAACAGGCTTGGATAGTATTGTTATATTATGTTGGGCTACTTGATTTGCATCTATGTCATCAGGGGCGGCGGTTAAAATCATTGAAGGAATATTTTGTCCATATTCTAAAGCTTTTTGGATAAGCTGAAGGCCGCTCATGTTTGGCATTTTATAATCTGTAATAATAATATCGATATTTTCGCCATGCTGCTTTAGATAACTTGCGGCACCGAGAGGGCAATCAAAAGCAAGTGGTTGGTGCCCGATGTCTTCTAGAATAGCAGAATGAATCTGCAAGAGCATTTTATTATCGTCTACGATAACAATGCGTAAAGAGTCTGGTTCAGACTGAATGTCAGTATTCATAGTGTTTTTCGTTTTTTTCTTTAGAAAATCGATAAACCTATAAAATGCATCAAGCCATTTTGGTGTTTTACTCATGGTTTCTATCCTACCCCCATGCAGGAATGATACCTAGTTATTGTAGCCTATTATATCGCATAAATATGCGATGCGAGCAGTAACGATGATGTTGTAGCCTTTAACGTTTTAATGGGTAGAAGGGGTTCAAAGATTTCAAAGCATCATCATAAAAGGTTTTGTTATCAAACCGCAATTGAAATATATTTCAGATAGTGAGGTGTGATATGTCCAAAGTGGAAGATGCCAGCTTAGATATTGAGAAACAGGGACGAACATTTGATGGCTTAAGCAACCCTAGAAAATACAAATCATCACTCGACCATTTGAGCAAACAAGCCTTTGAACAAGCTTGGCAAGATAAGCAGGCATGGGTATTGGCAAACTTTTCACATATTGCATATTATGATGCAGCGCATGTGCAAAACAGCTTAAAAGATTTTGGGTTTCAAGTGACATGTTATGATGATGGGCATGGTCGCCAAGGTTTTTTAGCCGTGGATGCAGATAAAGCGATTTTAGCTATTCGAGGTACAGAATCATCAGATATTCGTGATATCATTGATGATTTAAGGGTTTGTCCTATTTCTTATCAAGGTGCTAAAGTGCATCGTGGTTTTTTGGATGCGGCGCAGTCATTGATGCAAACGCAAGGTGATACGGAAAGTCTTGAGGTATCATTAAACAAGTTGAATCATCATGCGCTGTATGCAACAGGGCATAGTTTGGGTGCGGCGATGGCAGTGATTGTTGGGATGTCTTGTGCGTTTGAGAAAATAGTAACTTTTGGCGAGCCTAGAGTGGGTGCAGGCATTATATTGCAAGGGGACGATGGGTTAAGTCATACCCGTTTTGTGAATGGTAAAGATATTGTCACCGCGATTATTCCTGAAATGCCTATTTACAGGCATCACGGTGTTGAGCAAAAGCTTTTTGAGCATGAGGAAAGTGAGTTTTTTGTGGGAAGTATATTGGATCATTCAATCATCAACTATGTGGAAAGGCTCAAAGAATAGGCTGAAACACACTGGAAATGAATAAGATTTGGGGCTGTCCCAGATAACTAGGTATTATTTTTTGTAACCCATTGTTTTAACATA
>CAJXLC010000016.1 GCA_913055645.1 uncultured Pseudomonadota bacterium
TTTTTTGAGCGGTATATATGAGCATATCTGGGAGGTAAAAAAATGGCGCAGAGCCAATAATAATAAGTACGAATGTTAAAATCCTTTTTACATCAAATTTCCCATCTTTTTTTACTGCATATTCAAATACCTTCTTTGCAAAAAAAATCGAGGTATCTATTGCTATTTTTGAAGATATCTTCTCAACCAACCACATTATATTCTTCCCTCTCCTATTACGACTTGCTTCTCAAGTTGATTACAACTAAAGTTTGCTCATTAATTACCGATAGTCAACTGTATTCAATACGTTGAGCTTGATTTGGGAATAGGAGGGATTGGTGGAAATAGTTTTATTTGGACTGGTTGCTTTGGTCGCATTGTTGGTAACTTCATCTATAAACTACATGAATGATCGCCAACGTCATGAGGTATCTTCTGATTCAGTAGTTTCGTTTGGAAAATAAAGAATCGATCGGGTGTTCTGGCAATCAATAAGTTTTGACAGTTATACATTCTAATTGCATTCATCACCCCTACCTGTCGCTTTTGCAGTAAGCCATCTTGATTAACCCTTTTACGTAACCTTGCATCAACCTAACTCATGGGTAAATCCTAACATTGTTTTATCACAAACGGTAACCACATAAGCTTCATGATTAAGGTTGTGACTATTCACCCAATATATGCAAATAAACATGCCTATTAAGTGCATGCGTACGGTGTTCATAAAGATAAACTGCTTGCCACATGCCTAATCCAAGTCGCCCATTGATAATGGGAACATTCAATGAGATTTGTGTTAACGCCATGCGAATATGCGCGGACATATCATCATCACCTTCATCTCGATGAAGAAACTCAGCATCGCCATCAACCACAAGCCGCGACATAAACATTTCCATATCACGCAACACATCAGGATCAGCATTTTCCTGCACCATCAATGAGCAACTAGTGTGCTGCACAAACAGATTGAGCATACCTGTTTGAATACCCGTTTCATTGACCCAAGCTTGTACGTCACGGGTAATATTATAAAAACCGCGTCCTGTTGCTGAAATATTCAAACAATGTTGCTGTTGTATCATGATAACTCTGCCCAAACAGGCGCATGATCTGATGGGCGCTCTTTAGCACGGTAATCGATATGCACTCCGCCAGCCTGAATCTGCAATGCTGAAGTTGCCAAAATATGGTCAATGCGAATGCCCCATTTACGACGAAATGCGTTGGAGCGATAATCCCACCAGCTATGCATCGCATCTTCGGGATGCAGTTGACGAATGGAATCATAAAGCCCCAAATCCATGAGTGAGAAAAACCACTCACGTTCAGGTGTCGAGCACATAATTTTTTCAACCCAACGCGATGGGTCATGAATATCCAAGTCGGCTGGTGCAATATTATAATCACCAAGCAACACCAACTTTTCATGCCTCTCTAATTCTGTTCTTAGAAAGTCTCGTAGGGCATTGAGCCAACGAAATTTATACTGATATTTATCACAACCCACTTCCTGACCATTGGGAATATACACATCAATCACACGTACCCCATCAATGGTTGCGGCAAGCAAACGACGTTGTGGATCATCAAGCTTAGGCACATCAAACACCATATCCGTAGCTTCTTCTCGGCTAATCATAGCTACACCATTGTATGTCTTTTGCCCTGAGAACTGCACATGGTAACCCGCAGCTTCAATCTCAGCTTGTGGAAAGTCTTTGTCTTGTTGCTTGGTTTCTTGCAGCGCCAACACATCAGGTTGTTCGTTCGCTAAATATTCCAACACATGCGGCAATCGAACTTTGAGCGAATTCACATTCCACGTTGTAATTTTCATGCTTTCTTACCTTTATACACAAGCCAAAAAATCCAAGTCAAACCTACTGCTAGCATACTAGAAGATAATACCATGCCCATGGTCAACCAATCACCATAGAGGAATCCGAGCTGTACATCAGGTTGGCGAAAGTTCTCACAAAAAATACGCGCCAATGCATAACCCACCAAAAATACTGCCACACGCATGCCCAACGGCCAATCAAATTTGCGTGTAAACCACAGCAGCAAGAATAGAACAATGCCTTCCAATGTGAGTTCATACAATTGACTTGGGTGGCGTGGGTAAGGCCCCGCGCTTGGAAAAATCATTGCCCAAGGCACATCGGCAGGGTTTGTGACAACCCGCCCCCAAAGCTCACCATTGATAAAGTTACCCATACGCCCAAATGCCAAACCAATCGGCGCAACCACAAAAAACTTATCCATCAATAACATAAATGGCATAGCATGTTTTCGGCAATACCACCAACCTGCCACAATCGGACCGACTAGCCCGCCATGAAATGACATGCCACCCTGCCAGATATAGAGTATTTCAATGGGATGACTCATGTAATAGCCAAAATTATAAAACAATACATAAGCCAAGCGTCCACCCAATATCACACCAAGAATCAAGGCGGTAAACAGACCTTCATAGGCTTCGGGTTTCACACTCACTTCCCATGCCCCACATTCGCGCAATTGTTTGCGCACCAACAACCATACAGCAGAAAAGCCGAACACATACATCAACCCATACCAATGAATCGCTAACGGCCCTAATTGCAACACAACCGGGTCAATATGCGGTGCCATCATGATAAAACCCACAGCAATAAGATTCCGAATAAAATTCGGTACACACCAAATGCGACAAAGGTAAAGCGTTCAAGAAAGTGAATAAACAAACGCATCACTAACCATGCTGAAACAAAAGCAACCACAAAGCCTGTCAGCAATACCATCCAATCTGCGCCCACAAAATCTTGGTAATGCTTAAGTAAATCAAAACCACTGGCTGCCATCATCACAGGCAATGCCAATAAAAATGAGAATTCGGCACTCGCCTTACGACTCAAACCAACCAACATCGCACCAATAATGGATGAGCCAGCTCGACTTGTACCTGGAATCAAGGCAAAGACTTGTGCAATACCAATCCATAAAGCTTGTCGATAGCTTACATCCTCAACCTTTTGCACAGGGTAAACTTTGTCTTTATGAAAATACTCCACGATAAGAAAAATCACTCCACCAACGATGAACATCACAGCAACAATATCGGTAGTGAACATAGATTTGATTTGTTTATGAAACAAAAAACCAACAATGCCAAGCGGAATAAAAGCCAAAATAAGCTTTTTCCATAACTCCAGATACACAAAAGAGAGTTTTTCGCGATAATTCGCAACCACTGCCAAAATTGCCGCCAACTGAATAATCACTTCAAAGGCTTTGTTCTCTTCATTTTGCGCGATGCCCAGCCACTGGCTGGCAACAATCATGTGCCCAGTCGAAGAAATCGGTAGAAATTCTGTCGCGCCTTCAATCAGTCCTAGAATAATCGACTGTAATATATCCATGGTATCCTGCGCCTCACTTTCGTTGCTTGAATATTCGCAATGCTACGTCTTGCACAGCACAAGCCAAGCTGCCATCGTTGCTGGCGAATTAGAGCGTCTGTAGGAGCGAACAATATGAAACGATTATTCTCTGGTAGCTTACGTATATTGGATGCGGTTCGCCGCCTATTTATCAACCTGTTTTTCGCCATATTCCTCATACTTATTCTTGCCTCCATCTTTCAAAATGAAAAAAAATTACCCGATGAAGCTGTATTGCTTATCGAGCCGAAAGGGCAACTGGTCGAGCAAATAAGCCAGCCATCTGCCGATGCCCTCCCCTTCGCTTTTCCAAATGCAAATCAAACAAAACTGCGTGATCTAACCAAAGCACTGGCGTTGGCGCGTGATGATGAACATATCTTGGCAGTCAAATTGGATGTAAAAGCATTGCAGCGTACATCATTGGCGAAGTTACAAATATTACGTGCTGCGATTGAAGATTTTAAACAAAGTGGTAAGCCCGTCTTGGCATCTGGCAATGCTTATAGCCAATCGCAATATTATTTAGCAGCAAGTGCCAATACCGTATTTTTGCATCCCATGGGCATGATTGAACTGACTGGTTTCTCTGTTTATCGCAATTATATCCACACCGCACTGGATAAACTCAATGTCGATGTGCATGTATTCCGCGTGGGCGAATATAAATCTGCGGTTGAACCATTTATTCGTGATTCTATGTCCGATGCAGATCGTAAATCAAACAGCGTATGGCTCAACAGTTTATGGCATGCCTACAAACAAGACATCGCCAGCATGCGCGGTATTAAAAGCGAACGCCTACAACAAATTCTTGATAACTCAGCAAGCTTTTTAAGCCAACATAAAGGCGATGTCGCAGCACTATTTAAGGCGGAACATCTGGTTGATCAACTGGGTGATGAAAGTGATGCCGAAGCATACTTGCTCAAACAACTCAAATGGTCGAAACAAGACGATATTCCATCCATCAGCAGCAAAGATTATTTGAAATTAGCAGTAACCAAAGACAACAAACCATCCGATCAAGCAAAAGTAGGATTGATTGTGGCAAGTGGACCTATTTTAGATGGTGAACAACCTGCTGGTAGCATTGGCAGCAAAACACTCACAAAATTATTGCGCAAAGCACAAAACGATGAGCAAATCAAAGCGGTTGTGTTGCGCATTGATAGCCCCGGTGGTTCAGCACTTGCTTCAGAAGTTGTGCGCAAAGGCGTCGCACGTTTACGTGCTGCGGGCAAGCCTGTTGTGGTTTCTATGGGTAGTGTTGCCGCTTCAGGTGGTTATTGGATTGCTTCGACTGCCGATGAAATTTGGGCGCAACCCACAACATTAACAGGTTCTATCGGCGTATTTGGCATGGTTCCCAATTTCGCCAATGCGTTAAATCATATGGGTATTCATACCGATGGTGTAGGCACCACGAAAATGGCAGCTGCGATGCGTACGGATATGCCATTATCCGAAGATATGGGAGCCGTCATTCAAATGGGTGTGGATCATATTTACCAACGTTTTATTCACCTTGTTGCAACAGGTCGCCATATGAAAGTATCTGATGTGGAAGCTATCGCGCAAGGGCGTGTTTGGAGTGGTGTGGATGCCCATCGTTTGGGGCTGGTTGATAAGCTTGGTAACTTACAAGATGCCATCAAATCCGCCGCCAAGCGCGGTGGTATTAGCGATCATTACCAGCTTGAAGAAGTCAAACCACCTCTGAGTTTCCCTGAAATGATTGCAGAGAAGCTACTTGGTGATGCTGATGCACTAGCAGAATTACAAACAACACTGTTCGGCAGCAATCAATATGCCGAACTATGGCAAAACACCGCACTACAAGTTGTATTTCAGCCCTTATATGTACTGACTCAATTCAATGACCCCAATTATATTTATGCTTATAGTGAATTGCCTTATTAAACATGTGATATTCTCTTACATTACAATTCAAGACACTTTCTCAACTACTTGCCGTGTAAACATTTGTTGATAAATTTGGCTCGCCACCTTGCTGGTACTCATGTCATCTGCTTGTCATAATTGTCTTCAACACTCTTTCCACACAGTGGGTTGACATGAATTCTACACATTCAATCAAAAGCACAAAAGGAAATACATTTGCTGAACATGCTGAACAAATACACTTTTATTATCATCGTACCCTTACTGTGCCTGTTAAACAGCATAACGCCCGCCAAGGCAAACGTAGTAATCCATGCTGCTGGAGCAACCTTTCCTTACCCCATCTATGCATGGTGGGCATTACGGCATGGTCGATTAGATGGCTCCAAACTTGAATACAATGCTACAGGTTCTGGTGGCGGCATTCGACGCATCGAACAAAAGGTTGTTGATTTTGGAGCATCTGATGCGCCGTTATCTCAAACTGAACTGGATCAATATGGGCTTATTCAATTTCCAACCGTTTTAGGTGGTGTCGTGCCAGTGATTCATATACCTGGCATTAAAACTGCTCAACTGATGCTCACAGGACCTATTTTAGCTGATATTTTTCTAGGTAAAATTACAAAATGGAACGACCCCGCGCTGGTTCAACTCAACCCCAAGCTTGCCTTACCCAACTTACCAATTTCTGTCGTACACCGCACCAAGGGTTCAGGAACCACATGGATTTTCACCAATTACTTGACTAAAGTAAGTCCTGCTTGGTCGCATAGGTTTGGTGTCAACAAACTGATTAACTGGCCCGTTGGTCAGGCTGGTCTCGGTAATGGCGGTGTCATTCAGAAAGTACAGCAAACAAATGGTAGCATTGGATATGCTGAATACGCTTATGTTGCCCAAAGCAACAGCCCTTATGCTCTTTTAAAAAATGCTGACGGTTATTTTGTCAAACCCACAGCTAAAAATTTTAAAGCTGCAGCAGGATATGTGGACTGGTCAAAAAAAGGGACTGATATTGTCCTTACCAATAAACCTGGCAAACAAACATGGCCCATCGTTGGCGCAACATTTATTCTCATGTATAAAATACAGCGTAACCCAGAAATAGCGCAAAAAATTCTCTCCTTCTTTAACTGGTGCTACCAAGAAGGTAATTTCTTTGCCAATGCCATCGATTACGTCACCTTGTCCCCTGAAGTGAAGCAGAATATAAGAGGTGTCTGGCATCAAGAATTACATGACCTTTATGGCAACCCAATATGGCCCATCATACCACGGTAGAATAGAAAAAAGGGATGTTAGCCTTTTTCTGAAATTTGCAGGCTTGCTAAAAAAGTGCTGATTAAAGCTGTCATCTCGACCGAAGTCGACAGATATCTATGTCGTAACACACTGAAAATAAAAATCTTTTGACTTCGCTCAAGATGACCAGTGTCAAATAGCGTTCATCAGCATTTCCTAAAAGTTAAATGTAAAAATAGCCTAATTTTCATTAGAATCCGATAAAATCAATAAAAAATCGTATGTTCTTCCACATCTTTTGTCACCACAGCATTGGCTCCAATAATTGCTCCATCACCAATAGTGATACCTGACAATATCTTTGCACCACCACCCACCCACACATCATTTCCAATAGTCACAGGCTTGGCAAAACAAATGCCTTGCCGCCTTTTTTCTGCATTTTGGGGGTGGTCGGAGGTATAAATATGCACCGCAGGGCCAAGCAGAACATGGTTACCAATATGGATAGGCGCAGCATCAAGCAGGACACATTGAAAATTGGCATAAAAATTCTCACCCACATGAATATTCATACCGTAATCACACTGAAATCCGGGCTCTAAAACAGCGCTGCCCAATGAGCCAAATAAGCGTTTGATATGTTTCATATTTCCCAAGCTAGGATGGGCTTGGTATTTCGCGCATGCCAATCTAGCGCGTTCACGCAATTGCCGAAGCTCCAAATCTAAACCATTATAAGCTTGCCCTGCGAGCATGTTCTCTAACTCGCTCACGACTGCATTTGATCCCAAGCATCCAGAAATTCTGCCAAATGTGGGCGTCTTTCCGATTCCGAGCTGATATAATTTTGTAGACCCAACACGGCGCGGGCATACGCCCCTTCATTCAATGCCCCATTGAATAGCTGCCAGCGCAAAAAGATGAGCAAAGTCGTACAAACATCGGTTTCACAATAATTGCGAATGCCTTGTACATCTTTATTTTCAAACATGCCGCGCACATCATCACCTGCTGTTTCTAACTTGCCCGGAAATCCCAAAGCAGTAGCGACTTCATGCATGGAGCAGCGTGCCGATGCGCCAAAATCAGATAAAACTTCCAATAAATCCACATGATAGGTGGATGAATAACGCGCATCATAATTGTTCCATTTATCACCCTCGCTAAACCAGCGTGGGCAAGCCATGCCATGCACCATGGCACGGTATTTTAATACAGGCACATCAAAACCACGCCCATTAAAACTCACCAACCTTGGAGCCCGCGTTTCAATCAGTGTAAAAAAACCATGCAGCAATTCTTCTTCGTCACTATCTGCTTCACCACCACTGGCAATTTGGCGCACCACCAATTCCATACCTTCTTCGCCAGGTTCATGAATAAGGTGAATATAACTAATCGCAACGATTTGATGAAAAGGCTGACGCGGAAAATCATTTTTCCCATCTGTCTTTTCAATAAAATAATCAGCCAAAGCATCACGTGCCGCCACATCATCCAAGTCAGGCTGGTTTAACAAACGGCGACTTGCACTGGCATCAGGAATGGTTTCAATATCAAAAATAATGGTGTCTCTACGCATGGCTACCTCCCGTCTTACAAAGCCGTTCACCCAACACTTGTGCCGAGACAAAATAGGTGAGTATGCCGCTGGATACAGCCACAGTTAACCACAGACCTTGCATCAACTTCACATCAGGGAAAGCCCATTGTTGTTGCAAGAGATATAGCACTAGCGACATAGGAATACATGCTAATATAGCACGAAACATGCGTTTTAGACTCGTCGCATCAAGAATTGCTCCCTGCCGCTTGCGAATGTTCCACCACAGCAATGCCACATTGATAAATGATGCCAATGCCGTTGCCAAAGCCAAACCGACATAACCCAGTGGTTTAATCAATAACAATGCCAATATAATATTGGCGGCCACGCTGATAGCGGCAAAATTCATCGGTGCTTTGGCATCTTTTTGTGCATAACATGCCATGGATAATACCCGTGCCCAGCAAAAAGCTATCAGACCAACGCCATAAGCTTGCAAGGCATGGGCAGTCGCCTGGGCATCAGCCAAGGTGAATTTTCCATGTTCAAATAAGGTTCGAATAATGGGTTCTGCTAGCCATAACAGCCCCAACATGGCGGGTAAGGTAATCCACGTTAACCATGTTAGCCCTTGGCAGAGTTCTTTCTGAGCTTCCTCATGCTTGTTATTGGCAATATGATCAGAGAGTGCAGGCAATAATGCTGTACCTATAGCAATACCAAACAGTGCCAACGGAAGTTGCACAATTCTATCAGCATAATACAAATACGATACTGCACCCGTAGGCAATAACGTTGCTAAAATAGTGCCAACTAAAATATTAATCTGCACTGCCGCAACACCAAGCACTGCAGGGCCGAACAAAGCCATGGTTTGCGCAATCGCTGGCATGCGTGGTCGCCAACTTGGTTTGGGAATCCAGCCGATACGCTTTAAAGCTGGAAACTGAATCCCCAATTGCAACAAACCACCCAAAATAACACCAATTGCCAAGGCTTCGGCAGGATTTTTAAATGATGGTGCAAGCACAATCGCTGCAAAGATTAAGGCAATATTTAATAATGCAGGACTTGCCGCAGCCACAGAAAACTTACGATAGGCATTGAGCACAGCCCACGACATCGCTGCCAAAGAAATCATCGCAAGATAAGGAAACATCCAGCGTCCCAAATGCAAAGCTTGTTGCCAGCGATCAGGTTCATCATGAAAGCCTGGTGCAAATACCAACAGCAGCCACGGCATAAATACAATGCCTAACACAGTAAAAATCAATAATGCCGCTAGCAGTAGACCTGCAAGCGCATTCAAATAGGCATGCGCATCCTCCTCGCCTTTTTTACGCTCTTCGGCAAGTACAGGCACAAGTGCAACAGTAAGTGTGCCTTCAGCAAACATACGGCGGAAGAAATTGGGTAGCTTAAAAGCAATAAAAAAGGCATCGGCAAGGGCTCCTGCCCCCAATATACGCGCCAATAAAATATCACGAACAAAGCCAAGAATACGCGAAAGCATAGTCCAACTACCCACTTTTGCAGCAGCACGAAGCATGGCGTTTCCACGCTTAATTGACTTATTGCTGTCTGAACTCATAATGCGCGACCCTTTTTCATCTTAGCTATCGTTTGCGTCATACTCGCAAGCGTGCAGAGACAAGCAAGGGATTGCAATCGTCAAGGTTGCAGCTTGGGCTTAAGCCCATCTAGTTATTTGGCAGAATGCCAAGGGGGTGATGTTGATATGCCAGGAGTACGAGTAAATTCCGATGAGCCAATTGAATTGGCAATTAAGCGTTTCCGTAAACAAGTGGAACGTGGTGGCGTAATTTCTGAGTGCCGTCGCCGTGAATGTTATCAAAAACCTTCTATTGCACGTAAACACAAAGAAGCAGCAGCCCGCAAACGTTTGATGAAACGTCTGCGCCGTGTACGCATGCGTGAGAATCGCGAATACTAAGTTTTAATATAAGTGTTCGATGAATGTACAATGCCGAGCCTTAGTGCTCGGCATTGTTGTTTTTAAATTGAAAAACAGAGGAGATAGCCCATGTTAGATCAAATTACTGCTGATATGAAACAGGCAATGCGTGATAAAAATAAAGAAAAATTAAACGTGATTCGAATGTTACGTTCTGCCTTGAAAGATAAGGAAATTGAGTTGGGGAAGGCTTTGGAAGAAGCCGATATTCTCGCTGTGGTTGGGCGAGCAATCAAGCAACGTAAAGATGCCGCACAGCAATATGCCGATGCGGAACGTCAGGATTTGGCGGATAAAGAACTGGCGGAAATTGAATTTCTGATGGCTTATATGCCTGCGCAAATGTCTGATGATGAAGTGGCTGCTGCTGTACAAAAAGCTGTCGCAGAAAGTGGTGCTGAATCCATGAAAGATATGGGTAAGGTGATGGGTATTTTACGCCCTGCCATTGATGGCAAAGCAGATATGGGCTTGGCTTCTGCATTGGTGAAGAAAGCCTTGCAAGGCTAAGAGCCCTTGAATATTAGCAGTCAGAAGGCTATATAAACCTATATGGCAAACTTCTCTCCAAGCTTTCTTGATGAAGTCTTATCACGAAGCGATGTGGTAGAGATTGTGGCTCGGCATGTCGAATTAAAGCGAAGCGGCTCTAATTTGATGGGTTTGTGCCCTTTCCACCATGAAAAAAGCCCATCCTTTTCTGTCTCCGCTGATAAACAATTATATTATTGTTTTGGTTGCGGAAAAGGCGGTGGGGCATTTCAATTTTTGATGGATCATGATGGTTATTCTTTTCCTGAGGCTGTGGAATATTTAGCAGAAAAAGCTGGCTTGGCATTACCACAAGAAAATGATGCCGATCGTTTAAAGAGCCAGAAAGAGGCCTCTCAACGCAAAAAAGCACTCAACCTTTTGGCTCAAACTGCCGATGCGTTTGCTACACAATTGCATAGTGCATCCGGCGTGAAAGCCAAGGCATATATTCAGCAGCGCGGCTTACCTGAACATATTATATCAAACTATAAGCTGGGTTTTGCACCTGATGGTTATGGTTTTATGCAACACACCTTTGGTGCTGATGATCGCACTTTGGCACAATTAGAAGCAGTGGGCTTACTGTTTAAGGGAGATAAAGGTTACGGTGATAGGTTCCGTGGTCGTTTAATGTTCCCCATTCGTGATAAACGTGGTGATGTGGTTGGTTTTGGCGGACGCAGTATGGGCGATGATAAAGCCAAATATTTAAATTCCCCTGAAACAACTTGGTATCATAAATCGGACATATTATACGGATTCTCAGAACACCGTGATGCCATTCGCAAACGTAAAATGCTCATGGTTGTTGAAGGTTATATGGATGTATTGACATTAGCAGCCTTTGATTTACCCATTGCTGTAGCGGCCTCTGGCACATCCATTGGCGAGCGGCAAATTCGCGAAATTTTTCGTTTATGCGAATCGCCAATCTTTTGTTTTGATGGTGATAGAGCTGGTTATCAAGCGGCATGGCGTGCCTTGGAGCGGATGCTGCCTTTATTAAAGCCAGAATATCGCCCACAATTTTTATACCTACCCGATGGCGAAGACCCCGACAGTCTGCTGCAAAAAGAAGGGCGCGAAGCCTTTGAACGCAGAATGTCTGAGCAGGCAAGGCCTGTGCTTGAAACATGGTTACTGGGACTTAATCGTTTGGCAGGAAGTGGTGTTGATGGCTTGGCTCGCATGGCAAAAAAAGCCGATGCCATGTTATTAAAGATGTCAGATCCATACTTACAGCAGGCATGGAAACAAAAAGTTGAAGCACAAACAGGCATCGAATTACAAAATATAGGGCAAAAACGCTATAATTCTCCGCCCAAACCACGGGCAAGAATACATTCGGTCAAACAATTTCTACATGAGAATTTTTTAGCTGGTTTACTGCAAAAACCTGAAAGAATTGACCTTTTGCCTCCCGAAGCAGAGTCCTTTTATCTTGACAATGAGCTATATAATCGGATATACACGCGCGTTTTTTCATGGCAAGGCTCCGAAGAATACAATGGTATCGCATGGGCGCAGCAATTGCAGCGGGAGTTTCCCGCAGTTGCAGATGATATTGCTCGCTGGATGAATCAAGAGCCTGTTTTGGATGTAGAGTTTTCTGGTGCTATGCTAGATATGAGGAAAGCGTTATTAAAACGGCAAATGGCAGCGCCCATTGACCTCGCCGAAAGACAACGCTTAGCAAAACTGAAACAAGAATTAGAGCAAGAAGCGATAAAATTGAACGTTGCGATTGAAGAGCAACGCAGAGGTAATGAATGACAAATTCAAAGCAGCCACCTGTACGAATCAAAGAACTTGGCGGTTTGGTCGCCAAAGGTAAAGAAGCTGGTTTTATCACCTATGATGATTTAAATACCCATTTGCCAGAAGGGCTGGTTTCAGCCGACCGCATCGAACAGGTCATCAATTTATTTACTGAAATGGGCGTAGAAGTTGTAGATCCTTCACGCGCACCAACAGGTGAATATGCCATGCGTAAAGATCGACTACGCAAGGAAGATTCTGCCCTACGCGCCGATACCACACAACTTGGTACCGTAGTTCGTATTGATGACCCTGTACGCATGTATTTGCGTGAAATGGGTACCGTTGAGCTTTTAACACGCGAAGGCGAAATTGAAATTGCCCGCCGTATTGAAGAAGGCAAGTTACAAATGCATGAGTCCATCTGCCTTTGCCCTGCAACCTTCCGTGAAATCATGCTGCTTGGTGAACGCGTCATTCAAATTCGTGATGAAGCCATTGAAAGCGAAGAAGAAATGAACTTCCGCGATATTCTTGATATTGCTGATAAAGTCGTGAATTCAGCAGCCATCAAAGAATATGAAAAGCGTCTGAATAAATCTGAAGATGAAGATGAAGATGAAGATGAAGAAAAGATGGATGCAGAACAGCTCTCTAAGGCTATTAAGGAGCGCCGTGCCACGCCTGATGGCACGCCCATGGAAGAAACAGTCATCACCCAAGAAGAGCAGCTTGCAGAAGCTCTTGTTCACTTTGACCGTGCCAAAATTTTACATGATCAATTTATAAAACTAAAAAAACGTTCCGACAAAAAACCTGCGGATAAGGTGCTTGGCAAGCAGACCTATGATGTTTTGCAAGAAATGCTTGGTGAAATCGTTGCTATACCATTTTCAACTAAGCAGCTAGAAGCATTGGTTCAACGTTTTAAGAACGCTGTTGAACGCGTACGTAAATATGAGCGTACGATTCGCGATCACGCTTTAAAAGCAAAAATGCCACGTAAGTTATTTTTAGAAAGCTTTCCACCAGCCGAGACGAATGACCGTTGGTTGGATCAGTTGAGCAAAGAGCATGCAGATCGACCTTGGGTAGAATTGATTGAGCCTGTCGCGGGTAAAATCCGTGAAAATCAACGCCGTTTGAAACGTGTGGAGCAAGAAAGTGAGCTTTGCATTGCCGAGCTTAAAGATGTGGCGCGCAAATTGACCATGGGCGAAGCAAAAATGCGTCAAGCCAAACGTGAAATGATTGAAGCAAACTTGCGCTTGGTCATCTCTATTGCCAAAAAATATACCAACCGTGGTTTGGGTTTCTTGGATTTGATTCAAGAAGGTAATATCGGCTTGATGAAGGCTGTGGATAAATTCGAATGGCGTCGTGGTTATAAGTTCTCGACCTATGCAACATGGTGGATTCGCCAGGCAATTACCCGCTCTATTGCCGATCAGGCACGCACCATTCGTATTCCTGTACATATGATTGAAACCATCAATAAAATGATGCGTGTTTCACGTCAAATTGCCCAGGAAATTGGCCGTGAACCAACACCTGAGGAATTGGCGGAACACTTGGAAATGCCGATTGAAAAGGTAGAACAAATCCTTGAGGTTGCCAAAGAGCCAGTATCTTTGGAAACGCCAATTGGTGATGATGAAGATTCTCAATTGGGTGATTTTGTGGAAGATGCAAATGCTGAAAATCCATTGGATGTGGCAATTGCAGAAGCCTTGCAGGATGCTACTTTATCCGTATTGGATAATTTAAGCCCGCGCGAAGAAAAAGTGCTACGTATGCGTTTTGGAATTGGCATGAATACCGACCATACACTGGAAGAAGTGGGTAAACAATTTGGCGTAACGCGTGAACGTATTCGTCAAATTGAAGCCAAGGCATTGCGCAAATTACGTCATCCTTCTAGGTCTGAAAAATTGAAAACATTTGCCAATACACCTGAAATTCAGCCTTTGGCTTAAGCTCTAACCGTCATATTTTAAAAGGTGCTTCGGCACCTTTTTTATGCTCTAAAGCATCATCCAATACGTTACCTTTATATAATTCCATTGCGCTAAAGAGTAGGGCTTTGCATACTTGCTACATCACATATGAGGGGCAAGCATGGCACAACGTGTATGTATCATTGGTGGAAGTGGATTTGTCGGACGAGTCATCGTTAGACAAGCGATCCGTGCAGGACATCATGTTACCATCGCCTGCCGACATCCCGAAAAAGCACGCTCACTAATTGTAGAAGGTGTTCGTTTGATAAAAGCTGATTTAAGTGATGGGCGCGGTTTGGATCATGCCGTTTCTGGTGCTGACTGTGTAATAAACTTGGTTGGTTTACTTTTCGAACGTGGTCGTTATGACTTTGATACCGTGCATGTACATGGTACAGAACATGTTTTAGCAGCTTGTAAACGCCACAATGTAAAACAATATTTACATATGAGCGCATTGGGCGCAGGGACAGTTCCAGCCAGTAGCTATTCACGTAGTAAAGGTGATGCCGAAGGTTATGTGCGCCAAAGTGGTTTGGCATGGACATTGATTCGCCCATCTATCATTTATGGCGCAGGCGACTCATTTTTCACAAAATTTAAAGCTATATCCGCAATGCTTCCTGTGTTGCCTGTTATTCAGCCTGCAACACGTTTTCAACCCGTGTGGGTGGAAGATGTTGCACGCGTATTTGTACAAAGCATTGGCAACCGCCATGCACGTGAACAAACCTATGAATTAGGCGGACCTAAAGCATATAGTTTTATGGAACTGATGACATTGCTTATGACAATATTACAGCACAAACGCCTATTGTTACCTGTGCCAAGTTTTTTTGCTAAACTGTTAGCAACCATATCACGCTTACTACCCACACCCTTATTAACAACCGATCAATTGTTATTATTACAACATGATAATGTGGTAGAGGGTAAATGTTTTCCCTCTCAATTTGGGCAACCGGCAAGTTTAGAATCAGTGCTTCCAAACTATATTACAGGTAATCAAGTTGAGCGCTTACATGATAAGCTCGATCATTATCGTACACGTTACCGCAAACATTAATGGAAATATTCCAAGCCCCCTATATCGCTATCACCGTCATACTCGCGGCCTATTTATTAGGCGCCATTCCGTTTGGTTTATTGTTTGCGCGCTGGTTAACGGGCAAAGATCCAAGAGAGCATGGCAGCGGCAATATTGGTGCGACCAATGCATTGCGCACAAGCGGGAAAAAAGTAGGTATTCTGACATTACTTGCAGATATTGGTAAAGGCTCCCTTGCCGTAGCTTTAACTGATTATTTACAAGATGATATCACACTGGTTGCAGCAGTCGCATTGGCAGTATTTATAGGACATGTTTTTCCAGTCTATTTAAAATTTAAAGGCGGTAAGGGTGTAGCAACCATGTTTGGCGTGCTTATTCCATGGCTACCTTGGGTTGCCTCAGCAACCTTTATCACGTGGTTTTTGCTATTTAAACTAACACGTTATGTGTCGTTAGCATCTGTTGTAGCGGCAATCATGCTACCACTTTTCGCGTGGTCATTTGGTATATTGTCATGGTCTACCGATGAACCAAGTTCACTTTTTTCCTGCATCATTTTAGGACTACTGGTTGCCGCTAGACATATCGGAAATATGCGGCGCTTATTGGCAGGTGACGAGCCAAAAACAGGTGCAGGTTAAGTAGAAAAACAATGCTGGTTTACTGTCTAAAGTTGCGTCGCGGGTTCGAGCGTGCCATGCTTGCGTTAACATGTAAGTTGCATTAAATCATGTCTGTAATTGAAAGTATTATAACGAGGGTATTTAATATGTTGCATCGATTTTTTATCGCACTTGTCGCCAGTTTCATGATGTTTTCGGTATCATACACCGTTCAAGCAGATAATCTTAGTTTACCTGAAGCTGCCACTACAGCAGATGTGAAGGTTAATTTACCACAACCATATGTAGTCAAAAAAGGTGATACACTTTGGGATATTGCTAATTATTTCTTTAAAGACCCGCATAAGTGGCTGAAAATATGGGAAAAAAATATTTACATCACCAATCCTGACCTCATTTATCCAGGCAATAAAATTTGGTTTAATACACAAAAGAAAAAACAGGGTGGTCTAAGTACTCTGCGTCCACAGCCAACAATTATCTCCAAGCCCGTTGAACGACTCGGAGGGAAAATAGATACCAGCCTTCTCATCACCGCGCTATCTAGGCAAGGCTTTGTAAGCCCAAAAGCCATTGATGGTGTTGGTTATTTGCTCGACTCTGAAGATGAGCGCCTCAACTACGGTGCGAATGACCACGTGTACATCAAGATGCAACAGCCTGCTAACGAAGGCGAGTTGTTTGACGTGTTTCGCAGTGATGACACAATTTATGATCCTGATACTGGCAAGGCTATCGGCATTTTGGTAAAACACTTGGGACAAATTGAGATTACCGGTGAAAAAGATGGCATTTATCGCGGTGTTATTCTTAAAACCTTTGAAGAAATATCGCGTGGTGATCGCTTAAAACCCGCTATACACATTGATACAAAAATTCAACCCAACTTCCCCGACCGTACATTACACGGCAAAGTATTGTATATTCGTAATGATGCTGCCGAAGCAGGACAAAATCAGGTGATTGCTATTAATCTTGGTATAAGCGCTGGCATGAAAGCTGGCACAGCCTTATCCATTCATCGTGCTGGTCGTAAAATTAAAGACCGTATCACTGGTCATGAAGTCACGCTTCCAGAGGAAAAAATTGGTGAATTATTGGTTCTTGTAGCGCATCAGGATGCTTCATTGGCACTGGTAACACGTTCATCATCATCCATTAATGTGGGCGATGTTGTACGCAATAAAGCCACTCGATAAGTAACCTGCTTTTGCTTGGCTGCCCCAAGCCGCATATATGTTAGAAACATCAGCGGCAGCCATTGCTGCATTACGACTATCACTGGTGCATGGTATCGGTGCTTGTCTTGGTCGCCAA
Source organism: uncultured Pseudomonadota bacterium (assembly GCA_913055645.1). Lineage (GTDB taxonomy): Bacteria > Pseudomonadota > Zetaproteobacteria > Mariprofundales > Mariprofundaceae. Next base: position 17,371 of record CAJXLC010000016.1, read on the forward strand.
CTTGTTGAGGCATGCGGTTCTTTTGAAGGGATTTGGAATAAATCACCTGCTGACTGGATAAACATTGAAGGTATCGGACCAAAATTACTGGCTGCATTAAGCCAATCAAATATAAAACAAGCCCAAGCCATTGTTGAACAATGTAAACAAGCTGATATTCAATTGTTGTGTAGCGAAGATGATGCTTACCCTGATGCTTTAAAGGCAACAGATGATGCACCTCTGATTTTATTCATACGTGGTCATATCAACGCATTATCCCATCCACAATGCCTTGCTATTGTTGGTGCGCGTAAATCCAGTCATGAAAGCAGACTGATTGCCCGTCGCTGGAGCCATTATTTTTCAGACCATAACACCCTCGTGATTAGTGGTATGGCATATGGCATTGATGCCTCAGCCCATGGTGGCGCATTGCTTGGAAACACGCCAACCGTGGCAGTGTTGGGTTGCGGACTTCTTTGTTTGCAACAACGGCAAGAACAACAAATTACGGCCATTGTGGAACATGGTGGCTGCGTATTAAGTGAATTTTTACCGGAGCAAGCTCCGCGCCCTGAAAATTTCCCGCAACGAAACCGCATTATTGCAGGCTTGGCACAAGCCACATTGGTCATCGAAGCAGATATTCGTTCTGGCTCATTAATTACAGCGAATCATGCTTTATCTTATGGTCGCGAGGTATTGGCTGTTCCTGGTTCAGTATTAAACAATGGTCATGCAGGTTGCCATCAGCTAATTCGTGACGGCGCAAATCTTGTTGACTCTGCCGAGCAAGTATTACATTTATTGGGTTGGCATAGTGAATCAACATCAAAGCAAATGAACTTTGAGCCAGCCAACAACCATGAGGCCACGATTTTTGATGTTTTAGGGCAGGGTATTTTACATTTGGATGCCTTATCAGAAGCTTGCAACTTGACCGTTCCTGAGCTTTCCCCCATCTTGCTCGACCTTGAACTACGAGGTGTGGTTGAACGTTTACCTGGTAGTCGTTATACACTTGGCAGCTAAAACGATTTGGCTTACCCCTGATTTGTTGGAAAATATAGAATAATCAGCGGTAAGCCAAGCCGATAGTGCCATTTTCGAATGATACGGAGGCTGGTAAATGAGCGCAGTGGTAGTCGTGGAATCGCCCGCAAAATCAAAAACAATTGAGAAATACTTGGGTAAAGGTTACAAAGTTCTCGCTTCCTATGGTCATATTCGTGCTTTTCCGAAAAAAGATGGTTCTGTTGATCCAGATAACAATTTCGCACTCAAATATCAGGTCATTGAAGACAAAGAAAAGCGTATCAATGACATTCAAAAAGCCCTCAAACGCGCCGATGCATTAATCCTTGCCAGTGATTTGGATCGCGAGGGTGAAGCAATTGCTTGGCACGTGGCAGATGAATTACAATCACGTGGTGCCTTGAAAGGTAAACAAGTTCAACGCATTACCTTCAATGAAATCACCAAAAAAGCCATTGATGCAGCCATGGCAAATCCATCAGAAGTCAACATGCCCTTGGTCGATGCCCAACAAGCGCGTAGTGCTTTGGATTATTTGGTTGGCTTTACCTTATCACCATTACTATGGCGCAAAATCCGTGGCGGTTTATCTGCAGGGCGTGTGCAATCGGTTGCATTGCGTCTGATTTGCGAACGCGAACAGCATATCCGCGATTTTAAACCCAAAGAATATTGGACAATTGAAGCTGCATGTGAATCAAAAAATGGTACATTTGAATCACATTTAACAGCTATGGCTGGCAAGACTTTAAGCAAATTTGCCTTGCCTGATGGTGTATCCGCACGCGATGCAGCTCGCCAAGTTGAGCAAGGTAATTTTAGTATTGCTGATATTCAAAAGAAGCAGGCAAAACAACAACCTGCTGCACCGTTTATCACATCTAGCCTGCAAATGGATGCCTCACGAAAATTAGGTTTTACAGCACGTAAAACCATGCAAGTTGCCCAGAAACTATACGAAGGTATTGAGGTTGATGGTGAACCTGTTGGCCTGATTACCTATATGCGTACCGATTCGATTGCATTATCTGATGATGCACTGGCAGATATGCGCTCTTATATTTCATCACGTTGGGGCAAGGATTATTTACCTGCCAAACCGCGTGTATTCAAATCTAAGAGCAAGAATGCCCAAGAAGCACATGAAGCCATTCGTCCAACATCCACAGCCCGTACACCCGAAGCAATGCGCTCTGTATTGGATGCTGATGGTCATAAATTATACACACTAATTTGGAAACGTGCTTTAGCATCACAAATGTCACCTGCCATTCTTGATCAGGTACGTGTAGACATGGGCTCCGATGATTTAACATTACGCGCCACAGGCTCCGTTCTGACCTTTGCAGGCTTCCGCACCTTATACATTGAAGGCACGGATGAACCCGCCAAAGATGATAAAGATCGCCTATTGCCAGCTATGGAAATTGGCGATGCTATTAATATTAAGTCTGTGAACCCCAAACAACATTTCACCGAACCCAAACCACGCTTTAGTGAAGCGACCTTGGTAAAAGAGCTTGAAGGGCATGGCATTGGTCGCCCATCCACCTATGCATCTATTTTGAATGTTTTGCGCACTCGCCAATATGTTGAGATGGACAAAAAACGTTTTGTGCCAACCGATGTCGGTGAAATTGTTAGCCGCTTTTTAACTACGTATTTTGCCGATATTGTGGAAACAGGCTTTACCGCAGACATTGAATCACAATTGGATGCTGTCGCACGTGGTGAGCGTGAATGGCGACCATTATTGCATGACTTTTGGACACCATTCAAAGCCCGCGTCGATGATACGATGGAGAATGTAAAACGCTCCGATGTCACGCATGAAGAAACCGATGAAATTTGCACAGAATGCGGCAAACCCATGGCAATTAAATTAGGGCGTTATGGTAAGTTTTTGGCTTGTACAGGTTATCCCGAATGCAAACAGGCACGCCCGCTTGATGGCAATGGCGAAGCTCCAGAGCCTGAAGTTTCCGATCAAAAGTGTGAAGAATGCGGCAAACCCATGCTTATCAAACAAGGGCGCTATGGCAAGTTCTTAGGCTGCTCGGCTTATCCAGAATGCAAAGGCATTCAGCCATTGGAAAAACCAAAGGATACAGGCATTGCTTGTCCCGAATGCGGCAAAGGTACATTTTTAGAGAAAAAATCACGCCGTGGAAAGATTTTTTACTCATGCTCGAAATATCCCAAATGCAAAAAAGCATTGTGGAATAAACCTATTGATAAACCATGCCCCGAATGTGGTGCGGCTTATGTCACTGAAAAAGTCACCAAACGAAATGGTACGCAGCACGTCTGTGATTCAGAAGTTTGCACATGGATTGAGCAAATCGAAGCGCCCGAATAAATATGGAGGCATGCACATACCGTTTGGGAACGATTGATGACATTGATCCGGTTTTCGAGCTAAATGCGCAATTATTTGCAGAAAAATGGTCAAAACAATCATTTTTAGATGTCATGCAATCAGGTTTTGACTTATATGTATGCGAATCGCATGTGTGTGAATCAGACCAGAAAATCGCAGGTTATATCTTAAGTCAGAATATACTGGATGAGGTACACATCATGCAGGTCGCTGTGTCCCCAGATTATCAACGCCAAGGCATTGCCAAGGCACTTAGTATGCGACTACTCGCCGATAAACACGGCTATGCACTCGCCTTACTCGAAGTCCGCGCCTCAAATATAGCTGCCCAAAAGCTTTATAAGCAATTGGATTTCACCGAAGTTGGTTGCCGTAAAGCCTATTATGTTCCTGAAATAAAAGGGCAGCCACGTGAAGATGCGATTCTTATGCAACGAACACTCAACACGCTATGAGCAATTGGGAAGATACGCTAGTCGGCTTGATGGCTGCTTGGTTGTTGCTAGCTGGTGTGGCTTATATTTCACATCGCCAACAGTTCGGACTTTCACGAAATATGCTCATTGCCTCCATTCGTGGACCTATTCAATTGTTAGCATTGGCATTTGTATTGCATTGGATATTCGATATATCATCACACTGGGCGCAAGCAGGCATTATTTTATTCTTTTGTATACTGGCAGCACAAACATCATCAACCCATCACAGCAAACATAAGAAACAAGCCTGGGTTGCCACGACCATCGGTTTAAGCTGCGCCTGTTTAGTCACGTTGCCATGGCTAGTCTTTGCTGGTGTGATTGATAGTGATACCCGCACCCTCATTCCCCTAGGCAGTATGATTGCCGCCAATGGCATGAATGCCGTATCTATTATGTTTGAACGGCTTAGTTCAGGTGCGAATGTCGGCAAAGGCATGTCCACCGCCTTAATTCCAACCATTGATACCCTACGTGTGGTCGGTTTGGTACATATGCCAGGCATTTTTGTCGGTATGATTTTGGCAGGAAGTTCACCGCTTGCCGCCGCATCTGCACAATTGATTGTATTGTATATGATTGTCGCTTCCAGCTTTTCGGCATGTGCAGTGAGCTTTTTAATGATGAAATATTTTGATAAAACACATCCCTAAACCTTACTTTAAAGAGGCAACTCTTTTGTTGTCATTTGTAACTGTTCAGATTGCCGCTGATTGACCCAAGATCAAGGCGAAAAAGCGCAGCGTACTTCCTGTACGTGAGCATTTTTCAACGCAGAGTTTGAGTCAATCAGTGGTCAGCTGAATAGTTACTGTCACTTTATCATTTATTATCGGCTTCTAGATATAAATAACTAAGTCCAGCAGCAGCTCCTGTGCCACTTCCTGTAACCTGAGTAGGCTGTAAGGAAATACTTTTATCATCTTTTCCAATCGGTACTGAATTGCCAGCAGTAAAACCCAAGGTTGCACTGCCAGAGGCTCCAGAATATTTGCCCGCCAACTGGTGTTTCCCTTGTGAAAAATCTCTAGCAAGCACAGAATAAATAATATTTTCATGTTTCCCAAAACCTATATCTATACCGAATTTGATACCTGTTTCACCTTTATAGTGTTCCACAAAACGCTTATCTTGAGAGACAAATTCGCAACGAATCTCTTTGCTCGAATGAATGAGTAAATTCAAACCTGTGTGTGGTAAAACTTTACACTTTAACGTACCAATGATGTGTTTCGGAACCTCAGTATGAGCAGCAAGTGCATACCAAGGGGAAATAAGCAATATAAATACATACAATCCGGTCATCAGTCGATTCATATGCCCTCCTTGATTCTAAACGCTTGGCTAACATCAACCTTCGAGTAGTCGTTAGAAATAACAAAATATTTCTCATCGACATATAACTATCATAGACCTTATGCAATCAATCGGTAGTTTTATTTTTGGCTGCAATCCAGCGTGACATAAATTCTGTGCTACGGTGATGATGGTGATTGAGCATTTGCCCTGTAAAATTATTCTGCCTATGCCGCTCTAAATCTTTCATCACCTGCTGCACACGCTCCAGCAATGCTTGCCCATTATTAGTTGGCTCAAAAAGCGATTCCAAAATCGCTGTGCCACGATGTTGTGCCTCGTTCCATGCACGCTCATCTTGATATAAAGCAACCGCTGCATCAGCAAATCCTTGTGCATCATCGGCAATACTACCACCCCATGGCAATCCACCTGTCATACCTTCTACTCCCACCAATGTTGCCACACTTGGTGTGCCTGTAAGCATGGCATCAGCAAGCTTAGTTTTAATGCCTGCACCAAAACGCAGCGGTGCAAGATTAACACGCGCTTGTTGCATCACCTCATGCACATCCTCTGCTCGACCTTTGATAAGAAAACCTTCTTTGGCATTGTGCAATGCTGTGGCTTTGGGTGGTGCATAGGCACCATAAATATGTAATTCAGCTTTGGGAATCTGCTTACGAATGAGCGGCCAGATCTCTTGTTTTAGCCAGAGCACCGCATCCCAGTTTGGGGCATGTCGAAAGTTGCCAATGCTGATAAAATGTTCCCGCTCTGTAAAACGTGGTATCTGTGCCTTCAATGGCTGCAGCATAAATGGGCACAAATGCAATATATGTTTGGAAATATGAAAATACTTATCCAACACCTCACACTCATAATCTGAAATCAATAACGATATATCCGAGCGATAAATTGCTGCAATTTCACGCAAGGCAATATCGCTATATAAATCTTCCTTATCAGGCTCCAAAGCAACAGCATGGGTACGTTTTGTTTGTTGCTGTCGCGCCTCACGCAAACAATGCAAATCAATGGTTTCCAATATTCGCAATGCTTGCGGGCAATGCTTGGCAACACGCCAGCCAAATTGCTCCTCCATCACAAAACGGTCAAAAAGCACGATGTTTGGGTTCATTTTAGCAATAAAACCATCAAAACTACTGCTATTTACGACAATTTCTGATGTTTTGATACCCAAAGCACTCAAATCTTCTGAATAGTCTGTCGCCTGTGCAGGGCTAGCCATATGCACAGACCAACCTTGTACTAGAAACAATCGAATCAATTCCATCATTCTCGCACCCGACCCTGTGGACTTGGGTTCAGGTAAGACATACGCAATAATCAAAACCTGCATGGCTTTTAGAGCACCATTTTTACATCATCATGCGCCGAAAGTTCACGATAAAGATTATCCAACTGCTCTTGACTATTGGCCTGAAATGTAATGGTTACGGAAAGATATTTGCCTGTTTTACTTGGGCGGGTTGTGACGCTGCCTTCACCAAGATTCGGGATATGTTTGCGTGCGACCATCACCATAGATGTTTCAAATGTGTCCGATTGCAGACCCATGATTTTAATGGGGAACTGGCATGGGAAGGTAAGTAATGATTCGTTATCTTTCATAATCCACAATGCTAACACGCTTATTTTGCACTGCACGCAAGCAGTAAAACTGCTACGCTTTGCGGTCGAACATGATTTTCGGTGGGGAACAATTTATGAACACATTAAACACGACATGGAAAAAACAAGTTATAAATTGGGAGTATTCCTCAGCCGCCACACCCAATTTAAACCATGTGCCTGTTCAGCCTTTCCCTGCATCCTTGCATGAACAGGGAGAAACGCGTGTCATTGAACTTAATATTGCCGATGTTCTTGGTACAGCATATGCCGCCACATCACCAAGTTTACTGGCTAACTACATCCGTATTTGCCTCAATGAATCCATTAACACACAAGCCAGTGCCACATCCGAAGTATTTTTTGTGATGCGCGGCTCAGGTCGCACCATCTGCGATGACGGCATCATTACATGGAAGAAGGGCGATACCTTCACCATGCCTAGTAATCAAGGGCTATGCCATGAGGCTGATAGTGATACTGCCTTATACTGGACACACGATGCCCCTTTGTTGCAATACCTAGGTGTTTCGCCAACAGAAGCACGTTTCAAACCTGCTTTTTATGATGGGGATGCTATATTCAATGAAGTTAATGGCATGCGTGATATTGCCCTAAGTGAAGGGCGCAACCGTATTGGTATGATTTTAGGTAATCGGGACTGCATAGAGACCAAAACCATTAGCCCCAGTATGTGGTCATTGTTCAACCTTTTACCTGCTGGCGAAGTCCAGAAGCCTCACCGTCATCAATCTGTCGCGCTTGATTTGGCAGTGTCTTCTGGTGCTAACACCTATACGTTAATCGGCAAAGAAGTGGATAGTGATGGTAATATCATTCATCCAATCAAAGCTGATTGGGCAACCAATACCGTATTTATCACACCGCCAGGTTGGTGGCACTCTCACCACAATGAGTCCGATGAAGATGCTTATGTATTCCCCGTACAAGATGCTGGGCTACACACCTATTTACGCACACTTGATATTCAATTCGTAAAATAATTCTGCATCTCGCCTTGCAACGCATGCCAAGCACGCACAATCCGGTAAAGTAGTTATGGTGAAATTATTGACCTTCAACTAAGGAAGTGCTGATTAAAGCTGTCATCTCGATAGAAGTGGCGATATCTATTTATCAACATATGAAGAACATCTGCTTGCACATCCTAGCTTCCCGTCTCATGCTTCACCCTGAACAGTCGTTATGAGGAGTTTCTCTATGTTACATCGTTTGCTCATTTTACTCTGCCTTTTTTCTTTTTCAGCATGTGGTCTGATGCATAAACCTGAAGCCGCTAAGAGCCAACAAACAAATGCTGCCAAACAACAGCCTCAGAGCGGCCTTAAAAATGCCAAGCCTGTCATTGTGATGGTGCCTGAATTTGATGATATTCCTGTACCATCCAAGTTATCACGTGATGTAGACCGAAGTTTTATATATGAAGCACCCGGTGTAACCATGGGCGTGATTACCTATAGTGGCTATGTAAAAGGCGATAGCCTTGCCAAATTTTTCCGCAATGAAATGCCCAAGTATGAATGGCAGTTTCTAAATGCTTTTAGTGAAGGCGATAAATATTTAATCAGTTTTATTAAAAGTGACAAATCTTGCATGATTAGTGTTGAAGAAAGCACCCTCTCCACCCGTGTCACCATCAAGGTTGGACCAACACAGGGGCATTAATCGTTCTGTTGTAGTAAATAGTCCAACATATAATCGGCATTATTACATAGCATCGCATAGGCATCTTCAAAGCCATCTGCACCACCATAATACGGGTCGGGAACATCCAAGATTGTAGAGGAGTCTGTCTCAAACTGACGCATCATGAACAAACGATTCTCAGGCACACCCATCGCCAATAAGTTTGTGCGATTATCATCATCCATGGCAACGAACCAATCCCAATCATTCACCTTATTGGCAGTAATTTGCTGAGCACGATGCTGACTTAAATCCAAGCCGTGTTGTGCTGCGGTTTGTACAGAACGCACATCCGCAGGGCCGCCTACATGCCAATCGCCTGTACCCGCTGAAGCAAATATAAATTGATGACTTATACCCTTTTTTTCTGCCTGACCGTGCACAATAATTTCTGCCAAGGGTGAGCGACAAATATTGCCCAAACACACAAAAAGCACGCGCATCGGCTTAGACATATTGTAAATTTTTCTCCGCTTGTGACAACTGTAAATACACAGGCTGAATCCAAGGTGTATGCGCGGTATGATCCGTTTTATCCCACAAGGTCTGAATAAGTAGACTCATCGCATTGGCACGCTCAATTTGCAACGGTAATCGCTGCCAATCTTCCATATTAATCGCAGGTTCTTGTTGTGCGGCAAAGTTACCAACGGGCATCTCTTGAATCTCACTCCAGCATTTACATGCATCGCCTTGCAAACATTCACCTTGTTGATAATAACCTGCAAACACTTCTCCAGCTCGCGCATCTTCCAAAACCCAAACTGGCTTATCACTTTGTGTTTGCATGGCAGTAATCGCCAGTGAGGACAAACCCCAAATAGGAAGGTGTAAAGAAGCATTGATACCAGCCAACATCGCTGCCGCAATACGAAGCCCTGTAAAAGAGCCTGGTCCTTGCCCCAATGCCAACATCTTTAAATCAGTCCATGTTAAATCAGCCTGCTTCAACACATCTTGCAGTAATGGAAGCACCGTATCTGAATGCTGCTTTCCAGATGCTGCCGTTGCTGTAAATACTTGTCCTTCAGCATTCACCAAACACACACAAGCAGCATTTGTCGCCACATCTAGCGATAATATGGGATAACTCATAATAAGGCTTTTAGTGCCGTCCTTAAAGCCTCGCCATGCTCTTTGTGTTGCAAGCCCAGTGTTGCGTTAGCCAACAAAAAACCATAAGGGTTACCCGCATCAAAACGCGCTCCTTCAACAACTACACCATACACAGGCTCTTCCGCAGCCAATTGGCACATGGCATCTGTCAGTTGAATTTCACCGCCCGCACCAGGCTTGGTATCTTTTAATAAACCAAAAAGTCGCGGCGTAAAAATATAGCGACCAATCATCGCTAAATTAGAGGGCGCTTCATCAATCGAAGGCTTTTCAATCATTGTCTCCAAACGCAACAAGCCATTTTCATCATTGGCTTTCACAATACCATAACGTGAGACTTCCTGATCAGGCACCGGTGCCAAGCCAATCACTGATGCGCCAGTTTGCTCATGCACCTCACGTAATTGTTGCATGGCCGACTTGCCTTCAGGTAAAATCAACTCATCTGCTAGTGATACACCAAAACACTCATCACCAACCCACGGCGCAGCACACAATACCGCATGACCCAAGCCTAAGGGCTGCTTTTGCCTGATATAAGCAACATTTGCCATACGCGCGACATGAGAAACTGTCTTGTACAAATCATCCTTGCCAGCGGCATGTAAGTTTGTCTCTAACTCTGCCGAAATATCAAAGTGATCTTCAATCGAGCGTTTACCACGCCCTGTAACCATGACAATTTCACCCAGGCCTGCTGCCAAGGCCTCTTCCACGCCATACTGAATAAGTGGCTTATCCACAATCGTCAGCATTTCTTTTGGTGTTGCTTTGGTAGCCGGCAAAAAACGTGTTCCCATACCTGCCGTCGGGAAGACTATTTTACGTAATGATGTGCCCATTGTTAAAATCCTTTGAAAACTATATTGCTACCCTATTTAGCACATAAGAGGTCAAACTGCAACAATGCTTACGACAAACGCCCATAAGAATGTAAGCCAGAAAGGTACATATTCACACCCAAGAAACAGAATACTGTCACCAAGAATGCAATCACTGTCCACCAAGCCAAGGTTTTACCATGCCAGCCGTGTGAAATACGTACGTGCAAATAAGCACCATATACCAACCATACAATCAGAGCCCAAGTTTCTTTTGGATCCCAAGACCAATAACCACCCCAAGCTTCTGCTGCCCATGCTGCACCTAAAATTGTTGCCAAAGTGAAAGCTGGAAAACCAACTGCGACAGATTTATAAGCCAATTGATCAAGCTGTTCCAAGCTAGGGAAAACACGAACCATGTTACTGTTGCGCGCTTCAAGCCACATGCGCGTTAAATAGGCCATACCAGCACCACATGCTACCGCAAATGAACCATAACCCACAAAATTCATTGGTACATGAATTTTCATCCAATACGATTGCAAAGCAGGAACCAGCGGTTTAATTTCAGCTTGCCCTACAGAATCCAACCAAATACCAAAAAATACACCCGCAGCAACCAATGCCATAACAAATGCTCCCATAGCTTTGGCTTCGTAACGCTTTTCCCACTGCAAATAAATAATTGTTACAATACAGAATAATAAAATAAAGACTTCATAGATATTGGAAACAGGTGCATGTCCAATCTCGCCACCCAAAAACAAATAAGACTCATACCAACGCAGTAATAATGACGAGCCACCTGCATAAACCCCACCCCATGCAGCAGCTGTTGCCATGCTTCCAATAAATGATTCTGGCGCAAATAAATAAGCAATATAACAAATAGCAGAGAATAAAAATAATACATTCATGGTCATAATTACATGACCAGCAAACAAATTACTTTGATCTTTATAAGAAACTTGTGCTGCAGTTGGTTCAAGCAAAGTAAGTAAGCCCATCAAGGCAATCATCAATGCTGCACCATCAAGCCATGACACCATAGTCTTGGGAATATAACCATTCACCATCTCCGGGCGAAGCGTTGAGGCTCCAATTGCCAAGCCAGCACCCAACAATGCGCCTGTACCCAACCACATCACGCCATCTTGTCCGACCAATTGGAAGATATAACCATTTTCCGTATAACCATCACCACCAAACACTGCCAGACCCACGGCACCCAATATCAAGCCAATATATGCCCAGTAACGTACAAAGGCAGCACGCCCCTGATACATACTTTCCCATAGCCCATTTGATTCTGTTATTGCTGTCATACGGCATCTCCTTTTTCCAACTGTTGCATATCATCATTCATCGAGCTTAAAATTTCATTAAATTCATGTTCAAAATTCAGCTGATTGCGATTACTCAAGCCTACAAAACTAATACTCAAATCATTACCTTTGCGACGCACAATCAACCATAACTTACGATGTGAGACATAAAGCATAATACATAAACCCATGACCAACAACGCACTACCCGTCCAAACCACATTCATACCTGGGTCTTTCGCCAACTGTAATCCTGTATAATATTTCTGATCATAATCATCGAGCACTGGAATATATGGCCAAGGCAAGCGTGGAATGACTTGTGCCGCTTGTAATACACGCATCGCCATAGCTTGGAAATTGTCTGGACGTTTACCTTTACCAAACACATCATCCATCGCAGCCTTAAATGCCTGCATATTGGCTTTTTGCTTATTCTTCACATTGTCATCTGCCAAGTGAATCAAAAATCGCTGTAGCAACTTCCATTCTTGCGGATCACTCATATCCAAGCCCAACGCTACCGATTGAAAGTCTTTGGTATCACCTGAAAAAGACACTTGGATAAAACTACCACGATTGTCACCGTTCAATTCGAAAGCATTCATAAAACTACGAATTTTCACTGGTTTCAAGCCTGGTCCACGCATGATAAAATCAACCGACGGACCCAAATCTTGGAAATCTTTGGGGTCTCCAATTTCTGCCATATTTTCAACATTATGCGGGCGGAAGTCAGTCAGTTCCAAAGTAACACCATTCGTCTTATCTTTATAACTCGTATAAACGTGTGCTTCAGCTGAATCGATCTCTCCACTGCCATCCAACTTTAATAATTTTAAATGAATATTAGAGCCACCATCACCAAAACTCGCCTGATAAATTCGCACGCCTTTATAATATAATGGCTCATTAACAATAATATCTCTATCTTTAATCACTTCCTTGCCATGATCAATAATTGTTAAGTTACTCTTAAATTCTTTGGGCATACCATTGGGATAAAAGTCAATTGAAAAGTCATTACAATGCACTTCAAATGGCATTTCTTTGTATGCTACGCTGGTGCTTTTCAAGAAACTAATTTCACTTTCCTGGCTTCCAACAGGCACTTGCATATTACCGCGAAAACCAAACTGCACACTTATCCAACCACCTGTTAAAACCACCAACATCGCCGAATGAACTAAAATATAGCCCCATTTGTGATATTTACCTTTATCCGCACGGATATAGCTCACATCACCACGTTGCTCTTCACGAATACGCCATTCTTTTAAACGTTCTTTGGCAACGCTTAATACATTTTCGGCACTTTGCCCCTTCAAATCCCAATGGCGGCTATGCTTCATATGTTTCATCGCACTGTCCGATAATGCGACCTTGCTACCCCGCATTTCTTTTAAGAAACGCGGTACATTACGGTACAAACACACAGATAATGATAACATCAAGAAGCCCAATAACGATAAGAACCACCATGTGTGATACATATCAAAGAGACCAAGTGAGCGAAATACCCAGTACCAAATAGGTCCAAATTGTTGCAAATAATCAGCTTGATCTTGGTTTTGCAATAACACTGTACCAATCACAGATGCCAGCGCTAATACAGTTAGCAATGTAATCGCCAAAGACATAGAGCCAAGACGAAGTAAAATCGGTTTTAAATAATCGGTTGTTTTAGACATGGCGGGCATGATAACCACCAAAATTCATCACGTCATGCGTAGAATCTACCCTAAATAATAGGGGAATATAAAAAATCCTGCTGTTTTGACATTAAAGGGCGCGACAATATGCTTAAAAATTGTGTCCTAGACTTAACTATTACGGCTTGAAATAAGCTGGGTCAATATCATATTGGCGAATTAATTTACGCACAGTATTACGGTTCAAGCCCAACATATCTGAAGCTTTTAATTGATTTCCACCGCATTTTTCCAAGATTAAACGCAACAAGGCAGGCTCAACCATGGCAAGCAAATTGCGATGCATGTCAGTGGCTTCAGCATAACCAAGCTGGTCCATATAGGTACGTAAACAGCGCACAACTGCCTCATCCAAGGTCTCGAGTTTATGCCCCGTACCATGTGCGCCATCATGCCCCAATGCCAATGCAACGTCAGATAAAGTGATGCTTGCACCTGGTGTTAACACTGCCAAACGGCGCATGACATTTTTTAATTCACGAATATTTCCATGCCAGTCATAACGCTGAAGCAGTCCAACAGCATCATCCAATAAAATAGGTGCCACCATAGATAAATCATCTGCTGCCTGTTGCAATAAAAACTCTGCCAGCTCAGGAATATCATCACGCCTATCTCGAAGCGGTGGAATATGAACAGGAATCACATTCAAGCGATAATATAAATCTTCACGAAACAGCCCTTCTTTTATTTTCTGCTGTAAATGCTGATGCGTGGCCGCCAGTAGGCGAACATTGACGCTTTTTTCTTGATTACTACCGATACGCTGCACCATGCCTGTTTCCAAAACACGCAACATTTTCGATTGTAATGCCATCGGCATATCACCAATTTCATCAAGGAATAACGTGCCTCCATCGGCTTGTTCAAACAATCCTTCACGGGCTTTATTTGCGCCAGTAAAAGAGCCTTTTTCATGACCAAACAACTCGGCTTCCAATAATTCAGAGGGAATTGCGGCTGTATTAATCGCAATAAAAATTTCTTTTTTCCGCAAACTTAAACGGTGTAGTTCTTGCGCAACCAGCTCCTTACCTGTTCCGGATTCTCCTGTAATCAATACCGTTAAATCCGAGGTTGCAACACGCCCAAGGGTGCGAAACATATTCTGCATCGCCTCACTTCGGCCAATAATGATACTGCTTTGCGGTTCCTTTTCTTCCTGCACAGCTTGATGAGTTTGTTTACTGGGTTTTACAGGCTGCACACGCTGTGCCAAAGCCCGAACTTCATCCAAGTCAAACGGTTTGGGAAGGTATTCCATCGCACCTTCACGGTATGCTTCGGCAGCATGGCCAAAGGTCGTTTCCGCTGTTAGCATAATCACAGGCGCACTAAACATACCCTCTGACAATGCATTCATGCCGTTGCCATCTGGCAAAAACACATCCAAAAACACCAAATCCACACCATCTTTTTGCAACAATTTAGCATCGGCTAATGTGCCAGCTTCCAGCACATCAAAGCCCTCTTCTTTTAAGACCCGTGCCAATACCCAGCGAATACCTTCATCATCATCAACAATTAAAGCGCGCATGATGGTTTCTCCTTCATAATCGGTAAGTGCATGACAAACGTCGTATCTCCAGCTCCAGCTTTTAATGAAATGCGTCCGCCATGCTCTTGCACAACCCGCTGAACCACAGCCAAACCTAAACCACTTCCACGCGCTTTATTCGATACATAAGGCTCAAACAACCGATCCCGCAATGCCTCTGGAATAGGGTGACCATTGCTACGCATGCTCAGCTCTACAACCATACCTTGATGTCCTGGCAAAGCGACCATAGGTGCAATACGTGTTTCCCATGTAATCGTGCTTGATTCAGCTTCCAAAGCATTCGCCCATAAGTTTTCTATGGCTTGCCGCAAGCGCGTTTCATGCACCCATAAATCAGGTAAGCTTGGATCATACACTCGGTGCACCTGAACATCTTCCGAAGCCTTACAAACGTCATCAAGTAGCGCGTGAATATTTATTTCTGTCATGGCTATATCTGCTCTGGGACCCACTTGTAAGAAGGTATCAATGCGCTCTTTAATTCTATCAACTTCTGCCAAAATATGTGCCGAAATATCTGCCGCATCACCTGTACTTTGTTCATGTAATAATTGTGCCGCACCACGCAATGCTGCCAACGGATTTTTTACTTCATGCGCCATTTCAAGCGCAATACGCGCCACGGTTTCAGCCATCTCGTGACGTTTGGCATGCTCTTCCACTTCTGAGCGATTGGCTTCAGGAATCAGCCCAATCACCACACCTTGTTGATCTTTCATAGGGCCAAAGTGCAATGAATACGGCATATGATTCTGGCGACCACAAAAGGCATCATCAGCAACGGTCTCACCCTTCAAAGCACGCCCAATCATGGTGTTTACTTCCGATGATGGCTGTAAAAAATCTGATAGATGACGTTTGGACATATTCCGCAAAGATGTACCCATATGCCCCTGTGCCAGCTCATTCGCATGGGTGACATGGCCTTCTTGATTTACCAATATTACCGCCATTGGCATCATCTCCAATAGTGGAAAAGCCTGCTCAGGCGCTATGCCCATTATGCTGCCAACGGCAAAATATCATCCAATGCCAAAAAATAATCACGCGCCACAGCCAACTGCTGTTCCCAATCATCCAAGCGTTGAAAATATCCTCGGAAATCAGCCGAATCACGCAACCCTTTGCTATACCAACCCACATGTTTGCGTGCCATTTTCGATGCAAATTTCACCCCATGATGTTCTGCCAAATGCTGCATATGCTCTTCGACCACAGCCCAACGTTCTTCTGCTGTTGGTGCACTCGGTTTAGGCAAACCCATGATTGCAGCGTGCACCTCTTGAAGTACCCAAGGATTGCCCTGCACCGCTCGTCCAACCATCACGCCATCACAACCCGAAATGCGCAACATTTCCAATGCGCTTTCACCATCAACGACATCGCCATTGCCAATCACAGGAATCGACACTGCTGCCTTCGCACGTCCAATATCTTCCCAATTGGCATGACCATTAAACATCTGTGAACGAGTCCTGCCATGCACGGTAAGCATTTGAATACCATTATCTTCCGCAACTTTGGCAATACGCTCAACATTCTTACTCGGCTCATCCCAACCTGTACGAATCTTCAATGTCACAGGAATATCAACAGCTTCAACCACAGCACGAATAGTACGCGCCACCAAAGCTTCATCCTTGAGCATCGCAGAGCCTGCAATTTGTTTGCAGATTTTCTTCACGGGGCAACCCATATTAATATCCACAAAGTCTGCACCGCGAGACACCGCCCAACGCGCCGCTTCAACGACAAATTTTGAATCTGAACCTGCAATTTGAATGGAAACAGGGGATTCATCGGCATCAAGCTCTGCCATGCGCTCTGTGCGCTCGCGCCCTTGCTCTACAGCACGAGATGCAATCATTTCAGTGACAGTTAAGCCAATACCAAATCGGCGGCAAATACGCCTGAATGGCAAATCCGTAATCCCTGCCATGGGTGCTAAAACCAAGGGTGGATCAATACGATGTGTGCCTAAAGAAAAGCCTGAAAGTGGAACTTGAATCAAGATGTACCTCTGCCTAAAAAAAAGGCAATGCTAGATTGGCAAATGTAAATTGTCGAATACCGACTACACATTACAAATAACATCGAGCGATCACCCTATTTATTCAGCATTTCAACTTCGTTCACAGATTAATAATATTAATAATATTCAGGCACAATGAACATGCGGGTTAAATCAGCAGCAGCTTATTTTTGACGTAAAGCTTCCATACCCACTTGAAGACGTTTGATTGTCTCATCCAAGCCCAATAGTTCCAACGTGACATCAATCGGTGGTGACACTGGGCCGCCCGATAATAAAATACGAATCGGCTGCGCTAATTTCCCCATACCAACTTCAGCATCAGCACAAATAGATTCAATCAAGCCATGCCCTGCTTCACCAGTCCATTCTGGCAAAGCTTCTGCTTGTATGATAAACGCCTCAAGCAATGCCCAAGTACCTTCCTTGAAATTCTTTTTTACTGCTTTTTCTTGGTATTCTGTAGGGGCTACATAGAAAAAACGTGCACCATCAGCTAGTTCAATGAGGTTTTTGGAACGCTCTTGTAGGCTTGCAATCACGCCTGCAAGCGGTGCTTTACCCTGCACATCTACCGCCAATAAACGTGAAACTTCACTCACCAAGTCGTCCGCGTTGGACTCTTTAATCCAATGCGTATTAAGCCAATCAAGCTTTGCCTGATCAAAGCGCGATGCACTTTTGCCCACAGCAGACAATTCAAACAGCTCTTTGAGCTGCGCAACTGAAAAGACCTCATCATCACCATGTGACCAGCCCAAACGCGCCAAATAATTCACCACCGCAACAGGTAAATAGCCTTGCTCACGGTATTCAGTAATCGCTACTGAACCATGACGTTTGGACATTTTTGCGCCATCAGCACCATGAATCAATGGGATATGCGCAAATTTTGGCACCGAAAGACCCAAGGCTTCATACAACTGAATTTGACGCGGAGTATTGTTCAAATGATCGGAGCCACGCACCACATGCGTAATGCCCATATCGGCATCATCGACCACCACCGCTAAATTATAAGTCGGTGTGCCATCGCTACGCATAATGATTAAATCATCCAACTCCGCATTGGGAAAACATACATCGCCCAAGACCATATCACGTACCCATGTTTCACCTTCGTTAGGTGATTTGAAACGAATCACAAATGGCGCATCTTCAGGAGTATCAGCACGCTCACGACAACGACCATCATACATCGGCTTTTGCCCAGCCAACTTCTGCTTCTCACGCATATGATCAAGCTCTTCGCGTGAGCAGTAACATTTGTATGCCTTACCCTCTGCAAGCAGTTTGTTCACTGCTGCAATATGTAAATCTTGGCGTGCGCCCTGATACACTGGCTCACCATCCCAATCCAAACCCAGCCATGCCATACCATCAAGAATCACCTGTGTGGCTTCATCAGTAGAGCGCTCTTTGTCCGTATCTTCAATACGAAGCACAAATTCACCACCATGGTGGCGTGCAAATAACCATGAAAATAAAGCAGTGCGAGCACCACCAATATGTAACATGCCAGTTGGGGATGGCGCAAAACGAGTACGAACAGTCATATTTTTTCCTATAATTTCACAAGAATTGTCATGCTAAATAGAGCAGGGCGCTAGACTAACAAAAATATAACCTTACTTCACCGCTTGAATCACAATACCCGTCGATTCACCCTGCCTGTTACCCTCTTCTGGCCAAACTTGGAAAACTCTCGAGGCTTTAATGCCCCGTGCTACAAGAAATGCCTCAATTTGTTGTTGGGTTTTACGAACACGCTGTATAAGTTGTTCATTCAAAGGCTCTTTTCCCAATTGAGGGCGCAATTCAATTGCCCATTTCCTTTTCCGTTGCAACACATGTAGAACCTTACGCAAACGTACCCGTTCATTATGTTTCAAGCTATCAACGCGTCCACCAAATGAGTCATGCAAACGAATATTAGATAAATGAAGCGTCGCCTTTTTGGGCAAAGGCTTCACGCCTGACGCTGCCTTCTCTGCCAAAGCAGAAAGTAAACCTTGCCCCAATACACCGCCATTCAATGGTGTATGATCCCAGTTTCCTTGCAATGGGACACTTAAATGAATATCGCCATTGCTGTTTATTCGATCAAATAATCCATGCGCTTCATAACCTGTCGCCTCCGATAACATCTTATTCGATGATATGCCATTTTGAAGTTGCCCATACTTTAACGTGAACACCATCTTGCCTTTATAATCATGCGGCTGTGCCTTTATTTGGTTTATCTTTATATCCGCGGATATGCGCCCACGGGTTAAAATGGGTAAACCCGAAAGTTGCAACCACGGTACAGCAGCAAATGGCAGCGCTTGCTTTAACGAGGCATGCAAAGAAATCCACGGTATTTCTCCCCATGGGAACCAATCACCCTTAAACACAAACCTTCCACTAGCTAACTTCCCTTGTATCTGCATATGCGTTACTTGATTCTCTTCAATTCCATCAAGCTTTATCATATCCGACTCAAACCACACAGCATCTTCTTGACCTAGACTAAACTTCCCATAACCAATATTTAGTTGCTTAATTTGCCAACCGTCCAAGCTAAAAGGTGCTGTTTGTTGTTGTACTGTATCCACGTTTGATGCTTGAAACCATGGTGTTAATGATGTTTGTCCCGACCAATTATCCACTTGCCACACATCCACATGTGGCATTTGGGCGGAACTAAAAACAATGTTTTTTAATTGCATGTGTTCTGCGCTCCATAACCATGCACCTTTATTCCACATGATATCTTGCCCATCCATATCGCCTTGTAACTGCCAGCCAGCCTCATGCCACATACCACTTAAATTCAAACTCACATCACCATTTAAACGGGCATCTTTTACAAGCGTCTGCGGTAAGGCATCACGGAAATTAAGCAAAGGCACATGCTCAGCTTGAGTCTTTACAGCAAGTTTTCCGATAAGCCCTTGAGCTTGAAGCTCCCACTCACCCATTGCCTTACTATCAGAGCTAGCTTTCATATTTAGCTTTTGCCCATGCAATGAAAGCTTACCTTGCACATCAGGCAACCAAATATTTTTTGCAATATCACCAAGTTTTATCGATTTAAAAGAGACTGTAGAAAAATCTACCTTCCACGTCTTTAACAATACTGCAGGCTCTTCTGCATGAGAATCAACAGCCCAACTACCTTGTTCAATGGCCATATCATGTATGTGTAACGTGCGTTGTGGCCAAGTAAGTTTGGCTTGCTTAAAATCTATGTTCTGTAGATGCCACACATCTTTGGATTGCGAACGATAATCTAACTGACGAACACTTCCTTCCATCATACTGGCTTGCCAGCCTTGCTGCTTATTTTTAACCTGAACAAGCCCCGTCAAATAAGCACTTTTTAGCTCTCTATGATATAAGACTGGTGCGTATGCTGAAAACATTTGCAATGGCCAACTCTCCGTTTGAACCTTTCCACCCCAGCCTGATTTTCCTATCGTTCCCTGAAATGCCAAACGACCTTCAATGATATTGTTTTTATTGCTGGCAGATGATTTATTCTGCCATATAACATCTCCAGATAGCTGATTCTTTTGCCACTGCCCTTTGCCATTCATACGACCTTGTATTACAGCAAGCCCTAAGCTTTCTGTAAGATGCATAGCATCAAGATTTGACCAAGTCAGCACCTGTCCATGATTTTGGTTGGATACACCTATATGCCCATCCCATATATTCCCCGAAAGCTGCCATTGGCTCCGTTGTGGTTCACTAGAAAAATTTATATGGTCAATAACAAGTGGCTGTAAAAGTAGCGTGCCTTTCCCACCTGCTTGCACAATCATCTTTACACCCGTGCCATGCACATCGCGAACGGTTTTAAGAAGTGATGCTTGAGGAAATAAGGCAGAAAAGCTGATTTTTTTCTGCATTATTTTTTGAAAAAGGTTATTGGATACGGTGACTTCTGCACCTTGCAATGCAGCCTCCCGAATATCGACTTGGGTATTGGAGCTAGCAAGGTTTCCTCGCAATAACATAAAAGGTGCAGAAAACTGAATGCCTTCAGACTCCCATTGTATATCACGCATTGTCAGTGCACCACGCAACATGCGTAAGCGCACATCACGAACATGCCCATCATATTGTTTTTCCCATGCAGATACCCACTGCCGCGCTTGTTGCTGACCCCATGCTTGCATAGAGAAATGTGCAGCCACCAATATCAACATCAAAATAACTATGGTAGTTAAATAACTGCGCGCAGCAACCGAGAATCGACTGACGGGAGAAAAAATCATCTACGCGTTATTGCCCCTGTAATTGAGCAATCACGGATTGATCTTCCAATGTTGAAATATCCGATGTTACATCACGATCCGCAGCAATATCACGCAATAAACGGCGCATAATTTTGCCGGAACGGGTTTTGGGTAAATTATCAGCAAATCGTATCGTATCAGGCTTGGCAATCGGGCCAATTTCTTTACTTACATGGTTGCGCAACTCTGCTTCGAGTTCTTCATATAAAACCTCTTTTAACACCACAAATGCAAATATGCTTTCACCTTTTATATCATCAGGACGACCCACCACGGCAGCTTCTGCCACCGCATGATGCGAGACCAATGCCGATTCCACTTCCATTGTTCCAAGCCTATGCCCTGAAACATTTAGAACATCATCCACTCGCCCCATAATCCAAAAGTAACCATCTTCATCCTTACGTGCACCATCACCTGCAAAATAATAGCCTTTATCCGCAAATTTTTTCCAATAGGTGTCTACAAAGCGTTGTTTATCATCCCAAATCCCACGCAACATCGACGGCCAAGGCTTGTTTAGTACCAAAAGTCCCCCACCTTCATCTACTATATCACCCTTTTCATTTACCACTTCGGCAAATACGCCTGGCAACGGTAAGGTTGCCGAGCCTGGTTTTGTGGGTACCGCAAAAGGCATGGGTGCAAGCATGTGTCCACCTGTTTCGGTTTGCCACCATGTATCCACAATCGGACAACGCTCTTTACCAATCACCTTATGATACCACATCCATGCCTCTGGATTGATGGGTTCACCCACTGTGCCTAATACCCGCAACTTGGATAAATCATACGCATTGGGGTATTCATCACCCGCTTTAATCAACGCACGAATAGCAGTGGGTGCGGTATAAAAAACTGTTACACCATGATCTTGGCAAATATTCCAAATACGCCCTGCATCAGGGTAGGTAGGTACACCCTCATACATCAGTGTTGTACCACCATTGCATAATGGTCCATACACCGAATACGAATGCCCAGTAATCCAACCAACATCCGCCGTACACCAAAAAACATCCGAATCAGGCTGGAAATCAAAGCTGTATTGCATGGTCAAATGAGACCATAAAAGATAACCCGCCGTGCTATGCACAATACCTTTGGGCTTGCCTGTTGAGCCTGATGTATAAAGAATAAATAAAGGATGTTCTGCTTCGATTATTTCAGGTGCACAGGTACTTTGTTGTGCCGCCAATAAATCAGTCCAATCCACATCACGACCGGTTTGCCAATCCACATCATTGCCACCCCGTGTGACTACAACAACATGTTCAATACTATCGCAACCAATTGCCAATGCTTCATCTACAGATGATTTTAAATCATGCACCGCACCACGTCGCCAGCCACCATCAGCGGTAATCACTGCCTTGGCAGATGCATCTTCAATACGGTCATGCAATGCTTGTGCGGAAAATGCACCAAAAACAACCGAATGGGTCGCTCCAATACGCGCACACGCCAACATTGCCATGGCTGCTTCAGGAATCATGGGCATATAAATAATAACACGGTCACCTTTTTTAATGCCCAGTGATTTTAAACCATTGGCGGCACGGCATACATCATCAAGCAATTCCGCATACGAAATATTTCGTATATCGCCCGGTTCACCCTCCCAAATAATCGCATCTCGCTCGCCCAAACCATGTTGAACATGGCGATCTAGGCAGTTTTCAGAAAGATTTACATTGCCATCAGCAAACCAACGGTAAAAGGGTGGGTTACTGGCATCCAACACCTGTGTAAAAGGCTTTTGCCATGTTAAATGCTCTTCGGCTAACTTTTTCCATGTGCCTTCAAAATCAGATTGAAACGCATCTGATGCTACTTGCCAATCATTTAAAGATGAGAAAGAAGCCTGTGATTTGGGTGGCTCAAAAGCACGGTTTTCTTCCAAAAAAGATTCAATATTCTCTTGCGTCATTGCTCACTCCTCCAGCTAAACAAGCTCACTACAGGATGAGATTTTATCATCCAAAGGTCAAGGCTTACAGCGCAACATGAACATTGAATATAAGCGTATATTCAACATTAAGCACAAAAAATAAAAGGCCGCAGAACACATATTCTACGACCTTTCTTATTGTAATATTCAGGGTTTAGTGAATGAATAAATTAAGTGCTTAGTGCTTCCTTCATTTTTTTCATTGCACGTTTTTCCAGTTGGCGAACACGCTCAATAGACACACCCAACTCTTCAGATAAATCTTTCAATGTTGCAGGGTTTTCAGACAAATGGCGTTGCACCATAATATAACGATCACGTGAAGATAACGCCTGCATAGCTTCGGACAACAACATTTCTTGATGGTTTTTCCAATTGGATTCTTCAAGCTGTTCTTCTGGTGAAGCTTCAACTGATGGCAATGCCGACACCATACTTTGACCTTCAACATCAACATCCAGTGATACATCACGTTGTAAAAATGCCGTGGCGGCTTCCTTATATTCGTTCCCGCTCAAGCCATATTCCGCACCAACTTCATCAGCATGGCTGCCATCCATCGCTGCAATGGCATTTTTTGCCTTTTGCAGACCTGCAAAAATGCGGCGTTGTAATTTGTTGGTGCCAAGCTTTACAATGCTCCACGAACGCAGAATAAAATCATGAATCGATGCACGAATCCACCAAGATGCATAAGTCATCAAACGGAACCCACGTTCAGGATCAAAGCGTTTTACCGCATGCATCAAACCGAGCGTACCTTCTTGCACCAAATCCATTTCCTGCAATCCGAAATGACGATATTCACGCGCAATTGCTGCCACACCATGCAAATTGGCAACAACCAATTCACGCGCTGCATCACGATCTTCATGCTCATGCCAACGTCTTGCCAACCGCGCTTCTTCTTCGCGGGACAACTTTGACGTTTGTTTTACATCACGGTAAAACAAAGAAAGGCTAGACATATCAAGTGCTTGTGCGGACAATTGCGCCTCCTATAAAGATAATTAGCTGGAAAATCATAGGTTTCTATCAAACCTTGTCCAGTATTACTTAAAATAAACTAACTTCTTATATGTAATTATAGCTGTCTTTTATGAAAATAAGATGAAACCTGCATATCAATCACCATACTTATTCGGCACAAACCTCTGCGTATCCATATCGGGGCGTTTATAATCAGCATGCTTCTTTCTTGGAGGCAATGCCACAGGCTCTGGCATAATATCTTGATACGGTACCGAAGATAAAATATGGCTCAAACAATTAAGTCGCGCATGTTTCTTAATATCAGCATCCACAACATTCCATGGTGCTTCAGCAATGTCGGTATAGAAAAACATCTCATCCTTTGCTTTTGAATACTCAACCCAACGATCTCTAGATTCCAAATCCATAGGACTAAGTTTCCAATGTTTGCGCGTATCATTGGCACGCTTCTGAAAACGTCGCTCCTGCTCCTCATCACTCACAGAGAACCAATATTTAAGCAAAATAATACCAGAACGCACAATCATACGTTCAAATTCAGGGCAAGAGCGTAAAAATTCTCTGTATTCAGTATCTGTGCAAAAATCCATCACGCGCTCAACACCCGCACGATTATACCAACTACGATCAAAAACAACGATCTCACCCGCAGCAGGAAAATGATTCACATAACGCTGAAAATACCATTGTGTTTTTTCACGGTCCGATGGCGCAGGTAGCGCAACAACATTACAGCCACGCGGATTTAAAGGCTCAAGAAGACGTTTAATCGTACCACCTTTCCCTGCAGCATCGCGTCCTTCAAATACAATAATAATGCGTAATCCCTTTTCTTTCACCCAATATTGCCATTTTACAAGCTCTACATAAATATCTGAAAGCTCTTTTTCATATTTAGCATTGGATATTTTTTTAGCTTTGCCCATAAAAAACCCCATAATAAGATGATACGAGTAGTTTAACGTAAAAGTTACGAGTAAAACATACATTATCTGTATTATAAATTGAGCATGGCTTCAAGCTCCAAGTGTCACAATAGCAAAAAAATCATTCTAACATTTTAGTTGAGCCGTACACTAATCCAGCAACCAGTGCAATTGAATCAAGCACGCTGCTGTACTATCTAAGTAAATGACCGACTGCGAAGGACTGTTTTGAGTCAGTATCTCAACGGTGGGGAGGTTCAGAATAGTCTTTAGGCTATCCAGGATGATGTGGGGCTTACCTGATTGTTTTCTGAAGCAGCATATGAACTAATCATGTTTATGGCTTGAGCCGTCATAACATCAGAACCATTTAATGTACCGGTTTTGACTGAGGTAGTTTGACTATAAACCATAGCCTCTTCCACACTTACTATACCATCACCATTCGTATCCGCAGGATCAGTGCTGATAGTAGATACATTGCTTCCAGATCCTGTGTTGGAAGGAGGAGGTGGGGGTGGT
>CAJXLC010000017.1 GCA_913055645.1 uncultured Pseudomonadota bacterium
CTGACTGTCTGAATATCGTGATTTCTTCATGTAAAATCTCCTGTTTAAATGATAATAGAAAATTCTACTTATGACTCCTGTTACTTTTCGGGGGGATTACCATACCTTTGTATTGTTTTTTCTTCCGCAAGTTCCTGATGGCGCCTGTGATGCTGTCTGGATGTGAATATGTTGTAAAAACCCTGCCACGTTTCTTTATACCAATCCTATTAAAAACATCCATAGCCTTTGCACCTAATGGAACAAGCCTAGTTTCATCTTCTTCTCTCTTTTTAGTGTTCTTATTCTTAACTGTCATAAGGCGCTTATCAAAATCTATATCTTCCCAGCATAAACTAAGTAATTCACCACGGCGGCAAGCCGTATAAATTGCCAGTTCAACAAAATACGCAAGTGAACCATCACCATAACTCGAACACGCTTTTAAAAACTCTTTTTCTATAGATTCGCCTGTTCGTAAATCGGTAAGGATACGACGTTTCCTTTTTGTGTTTGGAATATCTGCTATCAATGACCGAACAACAATAGGATTGATATGATTCTTGAATACTGCAATTCCCTTCCCATGTGCATAATCCAACACCCTACGAATAATATTTAATTCTTCTTTGATGGTTGACCTTGAAATGTACTTGTTACCACGTCCTTTATGTTTCCTGCGTATATCAATAAACTCAGTCGCAACCATATTGGATGTAAGTTCTGCAACTTTATTATTAACGAACTTATCAAATTTGTTAATGATATTATCAACCCTGTTTTGTTCTGTTTTAACATAGGTGCATTTGACTGGAATGACTTTATCTCGCCAAAGTAACAAGCAATCTTTAATTGTAGCATTTTGATTATGGGTTGTTAGGTGTTCGTTATCTTTTGCCTTGTTAATTAAGTCTTGTTTACCTTGTTTGGCTTCTGCTAATGATGCATAAGTACCTGATATACTTTTACCATTATATGTAGTCCGAACACGGTATTTTTTACCACGTTTATAAATACCTTCAGGCAATCTTTTTGAAACCGTTCTTTCTCTTGCCATTGACCATTCCTCACTCTTTATATCACTTTCATTGACCATTTTCGGTTTTTTACACTATTTTACAGAACCCTTAGTGTAGTAACGCCTCGTAGGGAATAATGGTCAATAGAAGGTCAATGGTCAATGAAAAACCGAAAATGGTCAATGTAATCTTAAACTTTACACTCCTTACAAAATAAAGGTGATATGCCTTATATATCAATATGTTATTGTCAATATAAGGTTGACATACGCTTATATAAAAGGCTATATTTAATTACTCATAACCCGAAGGTCGTAGGTTCAAGTCCTGCCCCCGCAACCAAACAATAAAAGGGTTCGTAGTTTTTGCTACGAGCCCTTTTTCTTTTCATTTCTCTTAACACTACAAACCTATAAATTTGTCGCACATTCATGCTACCCATGCAGTCTAAGTATATGTTATAGTTTGGATTCATGAATAACGATTCATCCTATTCGGTTCTGCTTCTTGAAGATGAGAAGCCAACACGCCAACACCTTGTTAGCGTGATTGAAAGAACACCACAACTCAAACTATTTGCTGAAACATCAAATTGCGCCGAGGCAAAAGCCGCATTGATGCTTGGAAAGCCAGATGTTCTTGTTGCCGACATTAATTTGCCCGATGGTTGCGGCATTGATGTGATTGATTATGCGTTCAACAAATACTCAAGCTTAGAAGCCATGGTTCTTACAGTGTGTGGTGATGAAGAACATGTCGTCAACGCACTTGAGGCTGGTGCAACGGGTTACCTACTCAAAGAACAAGCTCTTGAGGGCATTGGCGATGCTATTCTTGCACTGCTACGTGGTGAAACTGCTATTAGCCCCAAGGTGGCACGATTCCTTCTCAAACGCTTCAAAAAAGTACCGCCCAAGATAGATATTCATCATATTTCCAATAAAACCGAAAATGATTTTTCTCTTACCTCACGTGAACATGAAGTCCTAGAAATGATTTCAAAAGGCTACCGCTATAACGAAATAGCCGACTCTTTAGGTATTTCTACCAACACAATTCGTGCCCATATCCGTAACATTTACCGCAAAATGGCTGTTAAATCGCGCTCTGAAGCTGTTTTTGAGGCCACAAAAGCAGGACTTATTTCTTTATAGGAGAGGCAAGGTTTATTGTAAATCCTTCTGCTTGGCTTGTTCAGCAATCGCCTTAAACATCGCCATCGCATCATCGACTTCTTCTTTTGCCTCTTCTGAATTCAAATCTTTATCCACCCAACGTAATACAGATTGATCGGGCTCTTTTAAAAACAATGATGGCGTAGTTTTTTCTTTCACACCATATCGTGAACGAACACGCACATAAGCCATGGTTAGGCGATAGCGTGCCCGTGTCATCGCTACATACATCAAACGCCGTTCTTCTTCCAAACGCTTCTCTTCTAAGGCATTTTTATGTGGGAAAAGCCCATCTTCGACACCAATAATATACACATGATCAAATTCCAAGCCTTTAGCAGCATGCACAGTCATCAAGCGCACCTGACCTTCGGGGTCATCATCATCCTGATTGGATGCCAAAAACACGTGTTGCAAGAAACTTGTTAAATCACCACCATCTTCACGGTGACGTAACCACCAGCGGCGTAGCTCCATCACATTATTCATACGTCGTTCGGCTTCATCTTCATCGGCGGCTTCAGCTCGAATCGCTGCTTCCAACTGTGTACGTTCAAGCAGTGCATCAAAAGCATCATCAGGCTCACCATGAATTAAAAGGTGCTCAATACCTGTCACCATCTCACCAAACTCACGCAAGGTATGACTCAAACGATGCTCCAACTCATCATGCAAACATGCTTCAAGCAACGAACACTTATGCTGATGGGCAAATTCGCCCAATAAACCCAAGGCCTTCGCACCTACCCCACGACGCGGTCTTGCAACAGCACGCATAAATGCCAAATCATCGGCAGGATTTGCCATCAAACGCAAATACGCCAAGGTATCTTGAATTTCCGCCCTATCAAAAAAAGATAAACCACCGCTCACATGATAAGGAATACCTGCTTCTCGCAAGGCTATTTCAATAGGGCGAGATAAAAACGAAGCGCGATACAAGATGCAAAAGTCATCCCAGCCTTTGGCTTCGGCAGTTGCACGGCGTGCTTTAATATCAGCTGCCACACGATGCCCTTCTTCATCACCATTGGGTGATTCCCAGATTCGGACAGCTTTTCCCTGCCCCAAGTTTGAACGTAATGTTTTGCCCAAGCGTTCGCCATTATTGGCAATCAAGGTATTGGCTGCTGCTAAAATCGAATTGGTTGAACGGTAATTCTCTTCCAGTCTCACCGTATGCAAGGTGGGGAAATCCTGCTCAAGTTGAAATAGGTTTTTTACCTCAGCACCACGCCAGCCATAAATCGACTGATCATCATCACCCACAACCGTTAAATTACCCTTTGCTTCAGTAAGCAAACCAATAAATTCATACTGTACACGACTCGAATCTTGGTATTCATCCACCAAAAGATGTCTACAACGTGCTTGCCATAAAGCTTGCACATCACGATGCTCTGAAAGTAAGCGAATCGGTAAAATCATCAAATCATCAAAATCCACCGCATTCATACGCGTTAACAAAGCATCATAAGCTTCGCGCACCACGGACAACTGATTTTCAGCAGCATCCAACAAGCCATTTTTCAACAATGACACACGCCCCAACAAACGTTCCACCTGATCGCTATCACTGGGCAGTTTCATATCAGATAATACTGAACGCATGGCAGATTTTTGTTCTGAAATAGAAAAAATCGACACATTACTTTTACGCTCCAAAAGAGCGGCGTGCTCACGCAACATAGCTAAACCCAACGCATGAAAGGTACAAATACGCAATGTTTTGGCTGTATCGCCCAAACGATTAAACAAACGCTCACGCATTTCTTTCGCAGCTTTGTTGGTAAATGTTACCGCAGTAATCGCATCATGCGGCACATCCCGCTCAATCAATGCTGCAATACGCTCCGTAATCACGCGTGTTTTACCCGAACCTGCGCCTGCTAAAACCAGCATCGGACCGCCACGGTAAAAGACAGCTTCATATTGTGCTTGGTTAAGTTGGTTATCAGACATGGCGGCAGCATAAACAGAGGCTTTCTTATCGCAAGCATAGCTTTTATGCTTCGTTCCAATGACCCTAAATTCAGAACATGATTTCCCCCACCACGTATTCCGCGAATATGATATTCGTGGTAATGCTGAAAGTGAAATCAATGAAGAGCTAGCTTACCGTTTAGGCAAAGCCTTTGCTGCTATATTGCCCGAGCACGATCATCGTGCTGTGAGCGTCGCCCGTGATGTACGCCTTTCAGGTGAAAGGTTACAGACCGCTGTCATGCGTGGTTTAAATGATGCAGGGAAAGATGTGATTGACCTTGGCACCATTCCGACTCCACTCGCCTATTATTCTGTTTTTCACTTGGACACTGCAGGCTGTATAATGGTGACTGCCAGTCATAACCCTAGCAAAGACAATGGATTTAAACTGATGAAAGGTCAGAAAAGCCTGCATGGGCAAGATATTCAACAGCTTAAGTGCCTTATTCAGCAAGATTTAGAACCCTCTGATATACATGGCACAATCACAACATATAATATTCAAAGTGATTATGAGGATTTTGTCGTTACAGACTGCCCTCTTTCCAATCTTTTATCACATCCATTACGGGTTGTCATTGATGCGGGCAATGGCCCTTCTGGTATCATTGCAGCACCACTGTATCGTAGGATGGGTTGTGAAGTCTTTGAGCTCTATTGCCAACCCGATGGCACATTCCCCAACCATCACCCCGATCCAACCATTGAAGAAAATATGCACGACCTTGCTGAAAAAGTTTGTTCAACTCATAGCGACCTTGGCATTGCCTTTGATGGCGATGGTGATCGCATTGGAATTGTGGATGAGTATGGCAATATGATATGGGCTGATATGCTACTTCTTTTGCTCGCACGCCACTTATTAAAAGAGCATTCGAATGCCACTATTATTTCTGAAATAAAGTCATCCCAACAGCTATATTCAGGCATCCATAAAGCGGGCGGGAAAGCCATTATGTGGCGTACCGGACACTCACTCATGAAAGCCAAAATGAAAGAAACAGGTGCATTATTGGCTGGTGAGATGTCTGGACATATATTTTTTGCAGATCGCTTTTATGGGTTTGATGATGCGGTATATGCAGGGGCTAGGGTTATGCAAATTTTAGCAGAAAGCAATCAACCCATTTCAGCATTCTTTGATGATATTCCACACACAGAAATTACGCCCGAAATACGCATTTTATGCCCAGATAAATATAAATTTCAGTGTGTTGACGATGCCATCAAACACTTTTCAACGCTGGATTATAAGATTATTGATATTGATGGCATGCGCATTGAATTTGGCGATGCTTGGGGGCTTTTACGTGCATCGAACACCCAGCCCGCTGTCGTATTGCGTTTTGAAGCTCCCAATAAAATACGTTTAAATGAAATACAAACCATGATTGAAGGTTGGTTGCGTACCTATATAGAAACCTGTCAGACTTAGGCTGATTAACGCTATTTGACACAATGGGTCATCTTGAGCGAAGTCGAAAGATCTTTGTTCTCAATGTGTTATGAAACAGATCTCTCCGCTTCGGCCGAGATAACATCATTCATTATCAATTCCCCAACAAAAAACAGCTTTAATTCATGATGATGTTTGCAAATTATTTTCTGCAAATTCAGACATATCGCGTACTTTATTCAAACCTTTTTCCACATATTGCAAATTTTCCTGCACCCTCTGCATATGTTGGTTTAGCTGCCGCATAACACGTCGATGTTGCAGAGATAACTGCATTAAATCATTTTGTGTGTGCCGCTCTACCACACCCTGCCCTAAATGGCTGCGCAACGTATCAGATGCTTGATCCAACAACGCTTGGCTTTTCGGTAGCTTTTCCCATTTTTTAGACTCAATATTCTCTTGAAGCTGGGTAAGCGCATGGCGATACATTTGTATCGCCATGTTTAAATCATCTTGCATAAGCCATAGCCATTTGTGGCACTACCTGTGCAGCTTTGGTTGCTGCAGGCTTATGTTGTAGTTGGACTGGTGTTTGACGATCTGGCGACAGCCCTTCCCACCCTTCACGCAGCGTTAATACCAACTGCATCACTTCTACCACAGCATCGGTGGAACATGAACACATACCTTCATTTAAACGACGCATCATATAAGCGTAAAGACTGGCTAAGTCATAGGCAACATCGCCTCCAAGTTCAATATTTAAACTGCTCGAAAGCTCAATCAAGGCTTCAACAGCACGCCCCGTATGATCGGCTTCAGCTGCTAAATCTCCGCCCTCAATTGCATGTTGTGCACGTCCAAGTGCTTTATACAGTGCATCATAACTTAATATAACAAGCCCCAATGGACTTGCTGTGTTTACATGATTTCCTTGATATGCCTTATAACCACCCATAACTGCCTCCTTGCTTTTCTTTGCTGCGGTAGCGCATTCCTCGCACTACTTCTATGACCCTTATATCTATCGCAAAAAAAGTCGCCGACTAAAGTAAAAATTGAAAAAAATATTCATCATCGAAGTCTTCTTTACATGCGTAATCATAACAATCAATAACCCGACACATATCGCATATATCATCAGAAAATAACTTAGAAATGAACTAAGCAAGCTACCTAAAGTTTTTTAGAAAAACTTAATTACTACTGCTTGGAGAGCCCAGCATTCACTTGAGCAGTAAGGAAATTACCCGTACTTTGCAAAGATGCCATGGTTGTTTGCATCAAGGTGAATGATTTGGTCAACGAAACCCTTTGTTGCTCCATCTGAAGATTTAGATCTTCAATCGTTTTGGTTAAATCATCAAAAGTTGATTGTGAAGATGCAATACTTCCTTGAATCAGACCCGTAAATGGGTTGGAAAACAAATCAAGGACACCTTCCATCTTGGCACCCAAACCAACACCCAAAGTAATATCTCCAATTGCCCCAGTTGTCGTCCCTGTATAAAAAACACCCAAGCCATCGACATTACCAGAGTTACCAATTAACAACTGCCCCGACCCAGTCGCAGGAGAGCCATTAATCGTGCCCGCAATACTGCTACCATTATAAGAACCATCAGTAATACCAAGGCCATCCACACTCTGTACAACACTGAAATCTGAACTTGTGCCAAAATTCTTAGACTCAATCGTAACGCCAGTACCCGTTGCTAATGCTGTTAAGCTCATCGCATAGCGCCCTTCTGTTACCACTGTATCAGTGCCCAAGTTAAGCGTTCCACCACCTTCATTATTGGCAGTTAAGTTGATTGTTAAAAGGCTATCGCCACTTTGAGCATCGGTCACTTGAATATGCCCACTCGCATCCAAGCTCGCTACCACCTGTTGGTCAAAAGCTGTTTGAATCGATGACAATAGCGTGCCTACCGTATCTGTCGCAGGATCAAGTACTGCAAACGATGAACTTACAGCCGCTCCCAACCTATTGGTTCCAGATATGCTAATGGTATCACCCGCTGCGACTGCAAAACCTAAACTTGATAGGGTTGAAGATGTTGTTACACCTGTAGCTCCTAAACTCCCCGATAATTGATGCTGTTCAGTAGCCACCTTATCAAATTCTGTATTCAAAGCAGATACAATGGATGCTTGACTTTGCCCAAGTTTTAAATTCGCAATCGCCTGACGTCCACTCGCAATATCAGTGAATGTGATGGATTCATTGGCCGCTAAACCAGCAGTTAAATCCGTAGTTCCCAACACAGAAGCCTTGCTTGCTGCTTGCGTCACATTTACTTGATACGTTCCCGAAGGCGTATTCAAACCCGGAGTCATAAACTGCAATTGACTATTGGATGAACTGCCATTGGCAACAAACACGTCTCGAATGGCAGTCGGATCAGTCGTTAAAAAAGTATCAAAACGGGTATTATTAATTGTCAGCTGACCTTTCTCATCAGGCTCAACACCAATCATCACCATACTGTTTCTATCACTTGCCAACCCAGGCACACTTTGAAGAAGACTATTAGATAGTGTGCTTTGAATCGACTTAAGAATTCCCTCACTAGCTAATACACCAGTTGTATTAGTATTTGAATCAAAAACAAACTGATCATTCACCAACGATTGCACTTTGTTATAAGCATCCACAAAGGACTGCACATTGGCTGTTAATGCTGTGGTATCAACGGAAATATTCATATTTACAGTCACCGTTGGGTCTGCTTGTTTTAAGTTAAGCGTCACACCAGCTAGAGCATCTGAAATACTATTGCTACTGCGGGTTAAGGATAGTCCATCAATACTTACCTGTGCATCCTGAGGTGCTTGCAAAGATTGCCGTGCATTGGTCTGTCCTACGGCACCCAATTGCAAGTTCGCAAGTGTACCTCCACTATCTAGCGCAGCACCCGATAAAGAAAAACCAGTTGCTCCCGTAGCATCTGAAGCCAATACAAGTCGATAATCATTGTTTGCAACTTTTAATACTGATGCTGAAACCCCTGTCGCTGACGCTCCAGTATTTTGCTGATTAATGCTGGCGGCAATATCTTGTAGTGTATCGCCTGCTGCAACATTCACCGTAGATGTGCCAATCTGGAAACTACCAGTTAAACCTAACGAGCTGGTATCACTGGTAATGGCTGTGCCTGCACTATCTTTCACACCCACCGATGAAGATAAGCGCTCTGCCTGCGCCACTTGTTGCACGATAATGCTATGCTTTCCAGCTGAAACACTATCCGTACCTGTTACATCTAATAAACTAGAAGCAGAAACAGTGGAAGAACTACTACCTAAACTTGCTGAATAAGAAAAAAACTTCGCACTGTCAGCCATCGCCACTGCTGTGGATTTAAACGATAACATCGCATCATTAATCGCTGTAAAAGCATCCTGTTTAGCTGTTTGAGCATCTTGCTTTTTCTGGGCTTGAGAAATTCCCAGCTTATCAAATGCTAACAAGCCATCCACTGCTTTGGTAACATCAAAACCAGCAACGCCTGTAACAGAACTGGATATAACATTAGCCATAATAAATTACGCTTTTTTATCCAAAATAAGACCAATCATTTCACGCAGCGCAATTTGATGACGAATAAAATCCTTGGATGGTATTTCGCGTACAACAGCACCACTATTTTGATCAATGATCTTTACATACAATAGATTCAACTTGGATTCATAAGCAAAACTAATCGTCTCATTCGAGCCTGCCGATGCCAGCATCTGATTTGCCTTATTCACTGCTGCTTGCACGCTTTTTTCAGTCACTGCGGGTTCTCTTTGAATATTCTGCACATTGGATGACTGAGGTGCAACACGCTGCTGAACTGGTGCGGTTGATACAGCCGCAGTAGCGTTCACCATTGGCGTTGAAGCCACAGGTGCTTGTGTAGTAATTGGGGTAATAACAGCCATGATTCAACCTCCTTTGATGATTTGATGACTTTACGTAAATAAAAACAGTATAGCTTCTATTTAGGTAAAATCACAACCTCCCCCAAGGCGGGGAGGTTGTAATCTTAAACATCTTATCTAAACAAAGATAATACGTTTCGTGAAGCTTGATTGGCTTGAGCAAGCATAGAAGTACTGGCTTGAGTCAAGATTTTATTCTTGGTAAAGTCAGCCATTTCGGTCGCCATATTCGCATCACGAATAGATGATACAGATGCAGTGGTTTGCTCAATACTTGTTGCCAAGTTAGCTTGAACAAAAGCCACTTGATTCTGCGTCGCACCCAAATCGGCACGTTGTTTAACCAATGTGTCCATCGCGTTCTTAGCAGTATCGATATAAGTCTGAGCACCTGCCTGAGTCGTTAAAGCGCCAGCAGTACCCGATAGACCTAAACCCGCAGTGGTATATTTATTCGTTAAATTTATGGTTACCTGATTATTGGTATTGTTATCCGCACCAACTTGGAATGACAATGCCGCTGCATACGCGGAAGTAGTAGAAGGTGTACCAGCAGTGATAGTATTCGTATCAGCTACTCCACCTGCAGCACCACGTGTACCTAGAGTTAAGGTCATTGTCATTGTGTCACCAGCAGCATTGCTCAACGTAACAGTGTTCGCACCATTATAATTCACAGAACCAGCAGCGATACTACCTGTAAACCCAGCAGTACCAGTCACAGCAAGAGTATCAGCTGCAGCATTAGCGCCTTGGGTAATTGTAGAAACCACAGTTCCCGAAGCAACACCTGAAGTAATGGGAGTGCCAGCAAGTGTTGATGATGATGTACCTGCGGCCGTACCAGAAGCAGATGATAACGTTGATGCCACTGCGGTTGTAGTTGTAGATGAATCAAGACCATTCAATAGATTTACACCATTAAAGTTGGTAGAATTCGCAATTTTATTAATCGCTGATTCCAATTTAACACGTTCTGCATCCAGCTTACCAAGTTCGCCTGCATTGTTCGCAGAAGCAGCCTGAACCGCTAGTGTCTGAATACGTGCTGTCATATTTTGAATTTCATTTACACCCGCATCCGCCATTTTTACCATGGCTTGTGCTTGTGATGCATTCAAAGATGCGGCTTTCAAACGTGAAGATTGTGCATCCAATTTTGAAGAAACCGCAAAACCAGCGGCATCATCGGCTGCATTGTTAATCCGGAAGCCAGAAGATAGACGTTCCAGAGATTTGTTCATGTTCACACTATTTGTATTAATATTTTTAAGGGCCGTATTTGCACCCATATTGGTTTGTACTGATAGCATAATTCTCTCCGTAGTATATTAATTCGTGAACGACTTCCTGCCCTGTCACGCCCTGCATCGCTGCAAGTAAGGAAGGCATCCTTGCCGTCCTAATGAGTTATGTATCGACGAGTGTTATCTGGACTTTAATTTTTTTACATTTATTTTTTACTTTGTCACAAAACAATCAAAATCAATCCACGCTATCCGCCAAAGGTCGCCAAAATTGAACCATCGCATCCGTTACCTCAAAATCAGGAAGATGCTCATGCCACTGTTGCACCCATGCTATATCTTGTGAAAGATCTAACAAACGAAATCCTGCATCACCACTTTGGCGCGTACCAATAGCATCACCAGAGCCACGCAATTGTAAATCTTTTTCAGCCAACGCCAATCCATCATGGCTTTTCACCATCATCTCTAAACGCTGCAAACCTGTTGCGGATATATCTTTATCGGGCAATAAAACACAATAGCCTTGCTCATGCGAGCGACCCACACGTCCACGCAGTTGATGTAATTGTGCTAAGCCATAATGATTAGCTTGATCAATCACAATCAATCTAGCCTCTGCAACATTTACACCCACTTCAACAACCGTGGTTGAAACAAGTAAACAACAAGCCCCCTGCGTAAAAGCATCTAAAGCCTGTTGTTTATCTTTGCTTTTCATACGTCCATGTAGACCCAAAACACCTGCCGTTGGGAAGTGTTGTTTTAATGCATCCACACGCTCTGCAACAGATATGCCTTCATTATCTTCCTCGTCCTCATCAATACGCGGGACAATCCAATAAATACGTCCCCCTGTATCAAGCAAACGTTGCATACCTGCGGCTAACTGCGATAAAGAGTTCGATTTTATTACCCGTGTATCCACAGGTTTTCTACCCATAGGCATGCCTCGCATTACGGTTAAATCCATATCACCATACACCGACATCGCCAATGAACGCGGAATCGGAGTGGCAGTCATACCCAATAAATGCACTGGTGCGGAAGTCTCCGTTTTTTTCTCAGTCAAAGCCCAACGTTGCTTTACACCAAAGCGGTGTTGCTCATCCACAATCGCCAAGCCTAAATTCATATACATCACATCATCTGAAATAAGTGCATGCGTACCGACCACACACTTGACCGAACCATCCGCTAAACCAGCCAATATATTTCGACGTGCTACAGCCTTGGTACTTCCTGTTAATAGATATACTTCTATACCCATAGGCTGAAGAAGCTCTGATAATGTTTGATAGTGTTGTGTTGCCAATACTTCCGTCGGAGCCATAAACGCGGTTTGCAAACCATGCTCAATCACCGTGACAATCGCCAATGCTGCAACCCATGTTTTACCTGCACCCACATCACCCTGCACCAAACGATGCATACGTTGCCCTGATGCTAAATCGCTTTGAATATCCTGCCATGCTGTTTGCTGACCTAGGGTTAAATCAAAGGGTAACGAGTCTACAAGTTTTTGACTCATCCGACGTTTATCCATCTTCACAGCTTCACATGTAGCAGTACGCCGTTGCGCTTGCATTAACTTTAAATAAACCAATAACTCTTCTGATTTCAGACGCTGCAATGCTTTTTTTACATGCCCATCATCAAGTTCTTTGGGCTGATGCACTATGCATAATGCCTCTCGTAACAGCATATTCGTCACATCATCAAGCGGACTTATCGACGTATTTGGAAGCATTGCCAAGATTTGCTCAATAAAGCTGCCCAAACGCTTACCAGTCAAACCTGCTACACTGCCATACACTGCGCTCACACCGGCAACAAACTGCTCTGCAACACACCAGTCAGGATGTACCATCTGGCATTGCTGCCGCCAAAATTTCACGGTACCGCGTACGGAAATCTCTCGACCTTCCTGCAAACGAGCATCGCCCATCATATAGCCTGCATGAAAAAAGTTTAACGTTATGTCACCTGTTTCATCGGCTAAAATCATCGAAACCTGTTTTTTTCGCCCAAAGCCATGCGAACGCTTACGCACAATGCGCCCTTGAATACGGGCTTCCATACCTTCTTTTAACGTGGCAATCGGATGAATCTGGCGATCATCTATGTAAGTACGCGGCAGATGAAAAAGCAAATCCCCCAATGTATTTACATCACGTGCAGCCAAACGTTTTTCTAACGCAGGACCAACACCTGAAAGTTTATTCAAAGGCAACAATAATAATGAGTACACGCCGTTATTTTGTCCTGAAAAACACACACACTCAAGTCATTTAAGACTTTTTTCAGGTCATGGCATTTTATATGCAACATTATATCCATAGCATGAATACCCTTTGCAAGGAGAGATGATGGAAAATACGTAAGCTATTGATTCAGTGTGATATATATCATTGCATGGAAATACCCTACCATCATGGTTAGGGGAAGAATGTGCCGTGCTTGGGAAAAATATACCCATGCTCAATGATAAAATAAATATAATGAGAGAGGTAACGACCAATATTATATGGGTTTAACGTTGGCTCTAGGTCTAAAATACGAACCCTCACAAAGGGCTGAATTCTTACCATCACGGCAGGAAGCTACGTCCTTTAACCTAAAGCAAGGGCTTACAAGCAATGATACAAACGTAAAAAATAACCCTGTGATTGATGTTAAGCCCATTGAAATCAACACACCACCTACCACACGGATAAATAATCAACATTACGATTATCTCACCTATAATATACGTGCAACACTGGATATCATGCATGCTATTGGCACACAGCTTCATATAACTATATAGCCCGCATGATTCATAAATACTGTCGCGCCCTTGCTTGCCCCTTAATTCGCAACAAATCTTCTGCGCAATCATCCCGACGATTTATGAATCATGCGGGTTAGCTTCTCAAGGTCTTATAAAGCAAGTCAATATTGATACTTTTATACATTAAATATTCTTTCATTATTTTTTTCTTGTATGATGCACAACAATACCCTAAAGTGCGCCGCGTTTGACGGAGGTTATGTAATGGCAAAGCGTTGTGAAGTATGCGGAAAAGGTCCTATGAGCGGCAATAATGTGAGTCACGCTCACAATACGACTCGTCGTCGTTTTTTGCCTAACCTGAAAAGTGTTCGTGCACTGGTTTCTGGTCAAGTTAAAAAGGTTCGTGTTTGTACACGTTGCCTACGCTCTGGCAAGGTTACAAAAGCGGCTTAAACCATCTCTTTTTCTTAAAAGGCATCCTTTTGGGTGCCTTTTTTTATGCACTAAATCATATAACCTTGATTAAGCAAGCCGTGCGATTAAATCCATCTCCACCTTGGCTCCCAAAGGAAGAGCTGCAACAGCAACCGTTGCACGTGCAGGTCTATGTTCACCCAACCATTCAGCATAAATAGTATTCACCAACGGAAAGTCTGTCATATCCACCAAAAAGATATTCACTTTTAAAATATCTTCTGTACTTGCACCTGCCTCTTGCAATACCGCAGTAAGATTCTTTGTTACCTGCTCTGCTTGCGCCTCAACATCATCAGCGACCATCTTTCCAAGCTTGGGGTCAAGTCCAATCTGCCCAGAAGCATATAATATATCTGCATGTACCGTTGCCTGACTATAAGGTCCAACTGCCTTGGGTGCTGACTCTGAATGAATCACTTGAATACTCATGAATGCTTTCCTTTTGATTTATTTTTTGTCTTAAAGAATGAACGGCGCCCTCTATTGACCATACCACGCAACACATCACCAATGCCATGCGTATAATTTTTCCCCAAACCAACCTGATTTTGACGTTTGACCGTTGCAACACCATCCAAAGCTTTCAACATCTTCAAAACAGTTGCTAAATGTTTACGATCATGAACACTAACAAGTATACGCAATACCGTCATTTTACCAGCTCGCTGATCCAATTTTAAATCATCAATATTGGCGTCGGCTTTGGCAATACAGGCTGATACTTGAGCCAACATGCCACGTCGCTCCTCTGCTCGCACTTCAATACCTGTAGCATATAACAATCCTTTATCAGCTTTCCAATCTACTTCCAACCAGCGATAACGATTTAATGAGGAGAGTTCCTTACAATCACGGTAATGCAACTCCATACCCTTACCTGCAACCACACGCCCCAGCACCGAATCGCCAGGAATTGGATAGCAACAATTGGCTCCATACATATATCTTGCCCGCATACTTTTTAATTTAACATGCGAAACATCTTCATCAATAAGCTGTTTCAGCAACATATCCAATGATATATCACCCTTACCAAGTTTTTCTTGTAAGTCTTCAAGGCTATCGCAGTTCAACGCCTTTAAAAGCTCTATAGGTGGCTCACCAATTAACACTTCATTGAGCAGCCCCATACCAATATGGATACTTGTTTCACGCTCTTGACGACGATAATACTGCCGAATCGCCTGACGTGCTTTGGGTGTTTTAACGTATTTCAACCATTGCCTACTAGGCTCCTGATCGGGACTGGTTAAAATCTCAATTTGATCACCATTGTGTAGCCTAGCTCGAAAATCTCTCATTTCACCATTGATACGCACACCAATACTATGGTGTCCAATATCTGTATGCACAGC
Organism: uncultured Pseudomonadota bacterium; assembly: GCA_913055645.1. Lineage (GTDB taxonomy): Bacteria > Pseudomonadota > Zetaproteobacteria > Mariprofundales > Mariprofundaceae. The sequence goes on from CAJXLC010000017.1 coordinate 15,344, forward strand.
ATAGGCAAAATCTAAAGGCCGCGCACCACGTGGTAGCGCATAAATATCACCATCGCGACTAAACACATATACTTCTTGCACAAACAAATCCAGACGAACATTTTCCATCAATTCATTGGGATTCTGTGCTTCTTGTAATAATTCGGTTAACTGACTTAACCATAAAAACTCATTCTGCCCAATCGCATCAGCATTGTCTTTATACAACCAATGTGCAGCCACCCCATCTTCGGCATGCCTATGCATGGATTCAGCGCGAATTTGAACTTCAATACGGTGATGTTCAGGACCAATCACCGATGTATGCAAGGATTGATAACCATTGGGTTTTGGTAGAGCTATATAATCTTTAAAACGTCCAGGAACAGGTCTGTACAAACTATGAATCAGACCCAATGCCTGATAACACGATGCTGCATCTTTCACAATCAGACGAAAGGCAACAATGTCGTAGATTTCTTCAAAATCAATATGCTTACGCTGCATCTTTTGATGTAGGCTATAAAGGTGTTTCATCCTGCCTTGCACAGCGGCTTCCAAGCCTTGTCGACTCAATGCCTCCTGTAACAAATGCTCCAAATTAGCTTGTGTTTGCTGTAAAAATTCCAACTTATCTTTAAGCTTATTTTTGACTAATTCATAGCCTTCCGAATCAAGATACGAAAAAGCAATATCTTCCATTTCCTGCTTGATCCAGTGAATACCCAAACGGTGTGCCAATGGCGCATAAATCTGTATGGTTTCTTCTGATATTCTTCGAGCTTTTTCTTTGGATACAAAACCAAGTGTGCGCATATTATGCATACGATCTGCCAGCTTCACGAGTAAAACACGTAAATCTTGAGCCGTTGCAAGAATCATTTTTCGGAAGTTTTCAGCCTGTTTGTGTTCAGAAGAATTGAAATGAATTTTACCAATCTTGGTAACACCATCAACCAACTTGGCAATATCTTCGCCAAAGCGTTCCCGAATATCATCAAGACCGATATGCGTATCTTCCACCGTATCGTGCAACAAACCTGTTGCAACAGTGGCCACATCTAATTTGAGACTGGCTAGAATATCCGCCACAGCCAACGGATGGGTAATATACATTTCGCCCGAACTTCGGCGTTGCTCGGCATGTGCCTGTGCTGCAAAAACATAAGCGCGATTAAGTAATTCGATATCACCCTTTGAACCATAACGGCCGACTTTTTCTGTGACTTCAAAAATGCGACTCATAATGCTTCATCACTACCAAACACAAAAATACAAGCCGTCTTCAATTGATTTATTCGATTTCTTCCTCAGCAGCACCCTGCAAACGAAGCTTTTCCTGCTCATCCATATCAAATAATAATTCCCATGACACATGACCTTCACCCATTTCACGTAATGCCTGAACTGCTGGTTTGTGCCCCTCATCATCCAAAAGCAATGGCAAACCATTTAATACCTGACGAGCACGCTTGGATGCCAACACAATCATTTCAAAACGATTAGGGTAATAACGAACACAATCTTCTACAGTTACACGAGCCATAACAAAAACCTCTTCAAGGATAAATCAATATAATATTGCGCGAGCATAGCAAGACAAATATAAATGTCACGATACAAACAACATTGGTATTCACTATCACCATAATAATAACCCTGACTATTTGGATTGACTTTGATGATCATTCTTTTGGCATCAGATTTGCAACCCTGCTTCCAATGTAATGTTTTAATAAAGGTGTATTCATGAAAAAAATTAGTCTCTCAAACAATAAAAAACGAAAAGTAAAAAACTTGATGGGCTCAGCAAACAATTTATTTAACGAACAAAAGGTTAATGAGGCAGGAGAGCTTTGCCAAAAAGCCCTAAAAATAGACCCTAACCATGCCGATTCTTTTAATTTATTAGGTCTAATATCTTCTCACTTAAAAAAGTATGATTCAGCCGAAATATTCCATAAAAAGGCATGTGAACTTATGCCCAACAATCCTTTATACTGGAATAACCTCGGCGCACTATGTTTAACACTAAAACGTTACACTGAAGCTCAGAACTATTTAAATAAAAGTTTAGAAGTAGAGCCAGGTTATTTTCATGCCTTATCAAATATGAGCGCACTTCTCTTAGAGTTAAAACAGCCCGAGAAGGCCTATGAAATACTCCAACATGTCTTGGCCGCACAGCCCAAATCCTCTTTCATTCAATGCCTTATGGGAGAAGCTCTAGGGCAACTAAACTTACCCCATAAAGCAACCCAATATTTTTTAAAAGCGTTACAGCTTAACCCAAATGAGAAAAATGCAAATATCAAGCTAGGCCAAATATATCTCAATAATGGTGAGCTAAGTAAAGCAGAGGAATATTTACGCAAAGAGCTGTATTACTACCCTGAAACAGGCGCCTGTTACCAAGCTCTAGTCATGAGTAAGTTACATAATGACCAAGACATCAGTAAGCTACAAAGGTTATATAAACAGTCTAATCTCCCTTTAGATGACAGAATCAGTGTTATATTTTCCCTAGCAAGAATAAAAGAGTATGAAAAAGACTACGAACAATCCTTCACTTACCTTAACCAAGCTAATAAACTTAGGAGAGACTCTCTTCAGTGCGACCTAAATCAACATGCCGCGTATTTTGAGCGGTTAAAAGAAAGTTTTTCCATTTCTTTTATTCAAAACAAGTCCCGCATAAGTCACTCAAGTGCCACACCTATTTTCATTCTCGGCTTGCCACGCTCTGGAACCTCTCTGGTCGAACAAATATTGGTCTCTCACCCTAGTGTCGCAGGCTGCGGGGAGCTAGATAATTTAGGAGCTATTACACAGCAGATTTGCAACATTGCCAACACTCAAACCGATAATAAAAACACTTGGAATTTTGATAGCATACAATGGGAAGAAGCTGGCCAAGCCTACCTAGATGTTTTATATAAATTAGCAGAGAGCAAAGCACCATTTATTACAGATAAAACGCCATTAAACTTCCAGTATATCGGCTTTATTCATAGCATATTTCCAAACGCAAAAATTATTCACTGCCATCGTAATCGCATGGACAATTGCCTATCTATCTATAAAGAGGGTTTTACTGGAACAGCATATAATTATGCATACAACCTTGAAGAGCTTGGTGCTTATTACCTCTTATATGAAGATTTGATGGCACATTGGCGTAGCGTTTTACCAGATGGTACAATGTACGAGCTCGAGTATGAAACACTTGTTAATCATCAAGAAAGTGAAACAAGGGCATTACTTCAGCACTGTAATATTGAGTGGGATAATGCATGCCTTTCTTTCCATCAAACAAAACGACATGTCAACACCGCCAGCACAGCTCAAGTAAGGCAACCTATATATAAAACATCCATTGAAGGTTGGCGCCGTTATGAAAAACAACTGCAACCACTAGCGAAAATATTACTCGGTAATAATGAATAATTTATACTACGCAGTTGCAAGCACATTACTCCAACAACTTCATCAATGTTGCCAAGCTTTCATTAAAATCATCATTGATAAGTTGATAATGCGCTTCACCAGCATGAGACATTTCAGCTGCTGCTGCTGCAACACGCCGCTCAACCACTTCGGCATCATCCTGTCCGCGCATAACAAGACGCTCTCTAAGTGATTCTATCGAAGGTGGAAGTATAAAAATTCTGATTATTTCTACCATCTCTTCTGGCATATTTTCAGCCACTTGTGCAGCACCTTGCCAATCAATCTCCAATAACACATCGTCACCCTGCTCTAATACCGCAAGCACATCTGATTGGCGCGTTCCATAAAAATGGTCATGTACCTTTGCCCACTCTAAAAATGCACCATTATTTTTCTGCTTTTCAAAACTTTTCACATTCAAAAAGTGGTATTCACGCCCATCTTTCTCGCCAGGCCGCGGCATACGCGTAGTGCAAGAAATAGATAATTTAAGCTTCGGGCAATCTTTTAAAAGTGCAGCACACAAACTTGATTTTCCTGCTCCTGAAGGACCCGATATTACAAACAGCCGATTCATGATATTTTACCCGTTAGTTTTTTATATTTCTGCATGAGTTCATCAGCATTTTCTTCGTGGTCTGGGTCTTTCGGAATACAATCCACAGGACAAATCATGACACATTGCGGCTCATCATAATGCCCCACACATTCGGTGCATAAATTCACATCAATTTCATAAATTTCTTCACCCTCATAAATAGCCTCATTTGGGCATTCAGGTTCACAAACCGCACAATTGATGCAATCATCAGTAATCAATAATGCCATCAGTTTCCTTTCACCTCTTCATCCAATTCACCACTGCGCAATTTTTGCAAATAGTTTTTTAATGCATTCGCTATTTTCCCCTGCAACACATAAAGCGCAATAATATTCGGGAATGCCATGGCCAAGAGTAATAAATCACTAAAATCAAGAATATTTCCCGCACTCACCACAGAAGCCAACACAATAAATGCCACAAACATCAAACGATAAAGCATAGAAAAACGCTCACCAAACACATACGTCCAACAGCGTTCCCCATAATATGACCATGAAATCATTGTACTGTACGCGAACAATACTACCGAAACAGACAGAATAATTGGAAACCATGAAATCACTGAACCAAAAGCTACTGCCGTCAGGGCTGCGCCATGACTACCAGCGATCAAATCAGAATGCGTTGGATCAGCATAGACGCCTGTGATAACAATAACCAATGCCGTCATAGTGCAAATAATAATGGTATCAATAAATGGTTCATATAAAGCCACCATACCCTGCCGCACAGGATATTTTACCGAAGCCGCCGAATGAGCAATAGCTGCTGAACCAATACCCGCTTCACTTGAAAATGCTGCCCGCTTAAAGCCTTGCACAATCACACCAATCACACCACCTGTAACCGCCGCAGGAGAGAATGCTTCATGAACAATCAATGACAGTGCTGAAGGAACCTGACTAGCATGTGAAAATACAATCCATAAACACGCCGATACATAAATCAGCACCATAGTCGGAACAATCGCTTCTGCAGCATGCGCAATACGACGAATACCACCAATAATTACAATACCCACCGCAAACGCCATCAACACACCAAACATCCAAGGGTAATCTTTAAAAAAACTTACTTCGCCTTGTACTGCACCCATCGCCTGCGATACCTGAAAAGCATTACCACCACCAAACGAGGCGCAAACACATAACAATGCAAACACCACTGCCAAACTTTTACCTATGGATGGCATGCCTTTTTCTGCAAAGCCCTTGGAAAGATACTGCATAGCGCCACCCAAAACATGACCATCGGCACGAAACTCACGGTACATCTGTGCCAAGGTAACCTCGGAAAATTTTGCTGTCATGCCAAAGAATCCTGCTACAATCATCCAAAATGTAGCGCCAGGGCCACCAATACCAATGGCAATCGCTACACCTGCAATATTACCCAACCCAACCGTTGCAGAAAGTGCTGTTGTTAACGCCTGAAAAGAAGATACCTCGCCTTTATCATCGGGCGATTGATATTTACCCCGAATCACAGCAAAAGCATGTCCCATCATACGAATATTAATAAATCCAAAACGACAAGTCAGGTACACTGCACCAACCACCAGCCAAGCAACAATAAAAGGCATAGTCGCCTCACCAGGCATCACATCATAAAACAAAACTGCCGCCAAATAGCCATTCACATCAGCAAAGAATGGGTCAATAACACCTTCAGCTGCGTAAGCTGGCTGCAACTTTAGGAAACAAACGAACCATGACACAAGACATAAGCGTAAAACTTTCAATTTACCCTCCCCTAGTCCCCGAAGATATACTGCAACACTGACATCCAACAAATGGCGAGGGAAGTGTTGGTTTAATTTCATAGTTAATAAGAAGAAAAGAAAAAGGCGCCCGTGAAAGCCACGAACGCCTTTAACATCAATATGGCGGAAGGGGTGGGATTTGAACCCACGGTAGGTTTCCCTACGCCGGTTTTCAAGACCGGTACATTCAGCCGCTCTGTCACCCTTCCGAACTCACTCAGCTACAAGGTCACCCCCGTAGCGCCGCGAACCATAGCAGCAAGCTTTCACATGGCAATAGTTCGTAGCACCAACACAGGAAAAAGTATTAAAAAAGCTGACCTATCTTAGGTAAAGCACCCACCAATGGTGACACATAATCAAGCCAAGCTTGTGTGACATCATTGCCTGCTTCATTGATATATTCATCTTTCAATTCAGTTGCTTCACGCGCTACCGTTGAAAGTGGTGTGATAAAGCATTCACTCTTGTATGGGGAGCTTGATAAACGGCGAATTGCAACTGACCCTGGCTCGGCATTTGCAACGGCATGATGAACACCAAAGTCACCTACCATCCGTGCTTCTTGCGCATCCACTTCCGATACAATACTTGGAAAACTACGCTGCAAATAACCAAAAGTATCAGCCCGCACACGCACAACTTCATCACCATAGGCTTCCTTTACTTTTCCAGATAAGAAATCACCCAAAGCCCCAGTACCTGATAGTTGCAAGTTGCCATGTGAATCACGCTCACCACTGGTCATCACAGGTTGCCCTTCTGCATCAGTAATTCCTTCCGAAACAGCAACCACACAACGACCATATTTTGCCATCACAGCTTTCACATCAGATTGAAACTTCGCCACATCAAATGTTTTCTCTGGCACATAAATCAAATGTGGCCCTTGACCTTCATCTTGGCGAGCCAATGCCGAAGCTGCTGTTAAGAATCCAGCATCACGTCCCATCACCACATTAATCTTTACGCCTGATAAAGCTGCATTATCCCTATCATCCCCCATAAATGCTAATGCCACAAAACGCGCTGCTGATGCAAAACCTGGACAGTGATCGGTTACTCTCAAATCGTTATCAATAGTTTTAGGAATATGCACGGTACAAAAGTCATAATTTTCTTGTTTTGCCATCTCGGCAATAATATGTGCCGTTTCTGCCGAATCGTTACCACCTATATAAAAGAAATAGCGTACATCATGTTTTTTAAATACTTCAAAAACTTTTTCACACTCTGCTCTGCCAGGTTTCAAACGCACCGAACCCAAAGCCGCAGCAGGCGTATTTGCTACATCTTCAAGCTGCTCTACTGATTGCGTGGTTAAATCGATAAAGTCTTCATTCATAATACCTGCAAGACCATGATGAGCTCCAAGAATCCCTGTAATCGCATCCTGCTGACGTGCCGCCAAAATCGCGCCAACCAATGATTGATTTATCACCGTAGTTGGACCACCAGACTGTCCAATAACCATTTTTCCCTTGAGCATAATACTTCTCCTTATTAGCATGAGACAACGAGCAATAAAATTACCGTCTACCCTTCCCGCAGTATAACACTAGGAGCATACATTTGGCACCCGATATTCAGAAAGTCATTTACATCGCCCAAACTGCAGGCGAAAACATCCTGCTACCAGGTTTCAAACAACAAGCAATCATATCCACCAAAGATGATGGTTCTGTGGTTACAGAAACCGACTTAAAATGCCAAGATTTTTTGCAAGAAGAGCTTTCTTTATTAGCCCCTAACATTGCCTTTTTAGGCGAAGAAATGACCCAAGACGAGCAATTACACTGTCTTCAATCCAATCAATCGTTTTGGTGTGTAGACCCATTGGATGGAACCAGCAATTTCGCCACACCCATCCCTCTGTTTGCCATATCCATTGCGCTTATTGAAAACGGTCAACCTACTCTAGCCTGTATTTACGACCCTATTCGACAAGAAACGTTTACAGCCGTACAAGGGCAAGGCTTTCACCTTAATCAACAACATCTTAAAAATCGCCGTAGCGAACAATTATCTCAAGCCGTTGGCTTTGTGGATTTTAAACGTTTAACACCAAAACTTGCCAATCTTCTCTCTACAAAAAAGATATATCACAGCCAACGTAATATTGGCAGCTGCGCATTGGAATGGGCATGGCTAGCAGCAGGTCGCGGACATTTCATTATTCATGGGCAAGAAAAAATATGGGATTATGCCGCAGGCTCACTGCTCGCAACAGAAGCAAAATGCTTGGTAAGCGACTTTCATGGCAACTTTCCATTTAACAAACCTCAACTAAGCAGCCCTATTGTAGCCGCACACTCAACGGTTCATAAACAACTACTATTAACCCTTACAACATAAGTCTTTTGCATCCAAACACATCTCCAGTCGCTTTTTCACAGCAATTCCGCTAGCATGCCGCCGCATTAGTTGTTTTTCTGTAAAAAAATGGGAGGGAAACCAATGAACACAGTTGCAGATCTTAAAATTGATCTAGTCGAAGTTTGTGAAGCAGCAGCACGCGCATGCGCTCCATATGTAGGCTCTGGACAAAAAGATGAAGGTGATGGCTTGGCTGTTGATGCCATGCGTACACGCATCAATGAAGTAAAAATGAAGGGTGTGATTGTGATTGGCGAAGGAGCGAAAGATGAAGCCCCTGCCCTTTATGATGATGAAGAAGTTGGCGATGGTCGCGGCATCGGTGTTGATATTGCTGTTGATCCAATTGAAGGAACCAACCTTTTTGCCCGTGATGCAGCTGGTTCTATTGTAACATTGGCTGCGGCTCCTGCGGGTAGCATGTTTCGTCCTGGCTCTTGTTTTTATATGGAAAAACAAGTGTATCCAAAAGCGGCACGTGGCAAGATTGATCCAGAGGCGCCGGTTGCAGATCGTTTGGCGCAGCTTGCTTTGATTTTGGGAAAAACTGTTGAAGAAATTACAGTGTTTGTATTAGATAAACCTCGCCATCAAAGTTTAATGCAAGAAATATATGCTTGCGGTGCGAAAGTTCGCTTGGCAACCGATGGTGATGTAAATGGTGCAATTCAAGCGGTGTTAAACAAAGGTTCTGATGCCTTGTTTGGTATTGGCGGCACCCCTGAAGGTATCGTAACGGCTTGTGCAGCACGCGCTATGGGTGCTGAAATGTTTGGTCGCATGGCTCCGCAAAAAGATTTTGAAATCGAATTATGCAAAAAAGAAAATATCGACACCAAACGCATTATTACGCGTGATGAATTGGTGACATCCGATGATTGCATGTTTATTGCCACAGGTTTGACCAGCGGTGAATATGTGGATCATGTTAAAGTTGGCGTGGATGCTGATGGCAAATATATGACAACAGATACCGTCGTTCTTTCGGGTTCTGTGGGTAATATTCGCCGCGTTCAAACCACACTGCACGTTTAAGTTTTTAATTTTTAATAATCGAAGGAGTAGTATAAATGAGTAATCGTAGACATTTGGCTAATGCAGTTCGTGCTTTAGCTATGGATTCAGTACAAAAGGCAAACTCTGGTCACCCAGGCGCGCCGATGGGTATGGCAGATATTGCCGAAGTTCTTTGGAATGATTATATGAAACACAACCCGAACAACCCACAATGGGCTGATCGTGACCGTTTCATCTTGTCCAATGGACATGGCTCCATGTTGATTTATTCCTTATTGCACCTTACAGGTTACGACTTGGGCATCGAAGATTTGAAACAGTTCCGTCAATTGCACTCGCGCACACCAGGTCATCCAGAATATGGTTATGCGCCAGGCGTTGAAACAACCACAGGTCCATTGGGTCAAGGTATCACCAATGGTGTTGGTATGGCATTGGCTGAAAAGACTTTGGCTGCACAGTTTAATAAAGAAGGTCACAATATTATTGACCATAACACCTACGTATTCTTGGGTGATGGCTGTTTGATGGAAGGTATTTCTCACGAAGCATGCTCTTTGGCGGGCACATTGGGCTTGGGCAAATTGATTGCATTCTGGGATGACAACGGCATTTCTATTGATGGTGAAGTTGAAGGCTGGTTCACCGATGATACTGCTGGTCGCTTTGAAGCTTATGGCTGGCAAGTGATTCGCAATGTTGATGGTCACAGTGCTGATGAAATCAAGGCTGCGATTGAAACTGCGAAAGCTGAAACAGGCAAACCAACCATGATATGCTGCAAAACAATCATTGGTTTTGGTTCTCCAAACAAAGCAGGTTCACATGATTGTCATGGTGCTGCTTTGGGTGATGAAGAAATCGCTTTGGTTCGTAAAGAATTGGGCTGGGAATATGCGCCATTTGAAATTCCTGATGATGTTTATGCTGGTTGGGATAACAAAAACGCTGGTGCTGCTGCAGAATCTGATTGGGATGCGCGTTTTGAAGCTTATGCTGCTGCTTATCCAGCAGAGGCGGCTGAATTAAAACGTCGCTTGAACAACGAATTGTCTGCAAACTGGGAAGCTGATGTAGATGCATTTATCGCAGAAGTTGATGCCAAAGGTGAAAGCATTGCATCTCGTCAAGCATCTCAAAAGACTATTGCTGCTCTAGCTAAAATTACCCCTGAATTCTTGGGTGGTTCTGCGGATTTAGCAGGCTCAAACCTAACATTGTGGCCAGAAGCCAAACCTGTCACCAATCATGATGATGGTAACTATGTGAATTATGGCGTACGTGAATTCGGCATGGCTGCGATGATCAATGGTATTTCATTGCATGGTGGTTTTGTTCCTTACGGTGCTACATTCTTGATGTTCTCTGAATATGCTCGTAATGCATTGCGCATGGCTGCATTGATGAAGGTTCGTCATATCGAAGTATTCACTCATGACTCGATTGGTCTTGGTGAAGATGGTCCTACCCATCAACCTGTTGAGCAAACTTCAACCTTGCGCATGATTCCAAATATGGATGTATGGCGCCCATGTGATGCAGTTGAATCAGCTGTATCTTGGAAAGCTGCGGTTCAAAACCTTACCGGACCAACATCGTTGATTTATTCTCGTCAAGGTTTACCACACCAAACACGTACCGCTAATCAAATTAAATTGATTGAACGTGGTGGTTATATCTTGAAAGACTGTGAAGGTACGCCTGATGCCATCATTATCGGTACAGGTTCTGAGGTTTCTTTAGCGATGGAAGCAGCTGCTGCTATCACTGATAAGAAAGTTCGTGTGGTTTCTATGCCATCAACCAACACCTTCGACAAACAAGATGCCGCTTATAAAGAATCTGTATTACCTGCCTCTGTCACTGCACGTGTTGCAGTGGAAGCTGGTGTCACTGATTTCTGGATGAAATATATCGGTTTGAATGGTAAAGCTGTTGGTATTAATACATTTGGTGAGTCTGCGCCAATCAAAGACTTGTATAAATTGTTTGGCATCACCACAGAAGCCGTTGTTGCGGCTGTAAATGAAGTTTCAAAATAATTAATAATAAAAAAGGAGAATAACTATGACAGTAAAAGTCGGTATTAATGGTTTTGGCCGTATTGGCCGTATGGCGTTCCGCGCTATTGCTAAAGAAGCAGAATTCGCAGATGTAGAAGTTGTTGCAATCAATGACTTGTTGGATGTTGATTATCAAGCATATATGCTAAAATATGACTCCGTTCACGGTCGTTTCGACGGTGATGTATCCAATGATGGTGAAAGCCTTATTGTTGACGGTAAGAAAATCCGCATCACTGCTGAACGTAACCCTGCTGATTTGAAATGGGATGAAGTGGGTGTTGATGTTGTTTTGGAATGTACAGGATTCTTCCTAACTGAAGAAACTTGCCAAGCACACATCGAAGCAGGCGCTAAGAAAGTATTGCAATCTGCACCCTCAAAAGATGCAACACCAATGTTCGTTTATGGTGTAAATCATGAAGAATATGCTGGTCAAGCAATCGTTTCTGCTGCTTCTTGCACCACCAACGGTTTGGCTCCTGTGGCTAAAGTATTGAACGATAACTTCGGCATCAAACGTGGTTTGATGACAACGGTTCATGCTGCAACTGCAACACAAAAAACTGTAGATGGTCCTTCAAACAAAGATTGGCGTGGTGGTCGCGGTATCTTGGAAAATATCATTCCATCATCGACTGGTGCTGCAAAAGCTGTGGGTAAAGTCATTCCATCATTGAATGGCAAATTAACTGGCATGGCTTTCCGTGTTCCTACTTCTGATGTTTCTGTGGTTGATTTGACTGTAGAATTAGAAAAAGGCACAAGCTATGACAACATCGTTGCAGCAATGAAAGAAGCCTCTGATGGCTCTTTGAAAGGTGTATTAGGCTTCACCGATGAAAAGGTTGTATCTACTGATTTCCGTGGTGATTCTCATCCATCAATCTTTGATGCCACTGCTGGTATCGCGATTGATGATACATTTGTTAAAATCGTTGCTTTTTATGACAACGAGTATGGATATACTTGCAATATGCTTCGCGTATTGTGTCATATCGCATAAAGCTGAAAATGTTAGGGGTTATCTTCGGATAGCTCCTACGTTTTTCACTGCCTGCTTGAATAAGCAAACAGCGAAAAACGTATATTAAATAAAATAGAGGGGAAAATATGTCTGTAATTAAAATGACCGACCTAGATCTAGCAGGTAAACGCGTATTGATTCGTCAGGATTTGAATGTGCCAATCGCTGATGGCAAAGTTTCATCTGATAAACGTATCCGCGCATCATTGCCAACCATCGAGCATTGCGTAAAAGCTGGTGCAAAAGTAATGATTATGTCTCATTTGGGTCGCCCTACTGAAGGCTCACCAGAAACAGAATTCTCATTGGCTCCTGTTGCTGCGCATATGTCTGGTCTTTTGGGTCAAGATGTTCGTCTTGTTGATAATTATTTAGATGTTGATGTTGCTGTCGCTGATGGTGAAGTTATATTGCTTGAAAATGTTCGTTTCAATGTGGGCGAAAAGAAAAACGAAGAAACATTATCCAAACAATACGCGGCATTGTGCGATGTATATGTGATGGATGCATTCGGTACAGCGCATCGCGCACAAGCCTCTACACATGGTGCTGGCACATATGCACCGATTGCATGTGCAGGTCCATTGTTGGCTGGTGAATTGGAAGCATTAGGTAAAGCATTGGATAACCCAGCACGTCCAATGGTTGCCATTGTCGGTGGCTCTAAAGTTTCTACTAAATTAACTGTGCTTGAATCACTTTCCACTATTGTTGATCAATTGGTTGTTGGCGGTGGTATTGCCAATACATTCATCGCAGCCGCAGGCTTACCAGTAGGCAAATCATTGTATGAAGCTGACTTGGTGGAAACTTGTAAAACGTTGACTGCCAATGCAGAAGCCAAAGGCGGCAGCATTCCTGTGCCTACTGATATTGTTTGCGCTAAAGAGTTTTCACCAACCGCAGAAGCTACATTGAAAAAAGCAGATGAGTGCCTTGATGATGATATGATTTTTGATATCGGTCCAGACTCAGCTGCGGCTTTGGCAGAAATTCTTAAAAATGCAGGTACTATTGTATGGAACGGCCCTGTTGGCGTATTTGAATTTGACCAATTCGGTGAAGGAACCAAAGCTATTTCTTTGGCGATTGCTGAATCTTCTGCATTTTCTATTGCAGGTGGCGGCGACACCTTGGCAGCTGTGGATAAATATAATATTTCAGACAAAGTATCTTACATTTCAACAGGTGGCGGTGCGTTCCTTGAATTCTTGGAAGGTAAGAAATTGCCAGCAGTGGCTATGTTAGAGGAGCGCGCATCTAAGTGAGTAAACACATTCGTAGAACAAAAATTGTAGCAACATTAGGTCCTGCCTCAGAATCACCAGAGATGTTGGAAAAAATGATTGCCGCTGGTGTAAACGTGGTTCGTTTGAACTTTTCACATGGTACACCTGAAGATCATCAAATGCGTGCCAACAATGTGCGTGCAGCAGCAGCCAAGCTTGGCGTTGTTGTAGGTATCCTTGGGGATATGCAAGGCCCTAAAATTCGTTGTGGTAAGTTCAAAACAGGCAAAACCATGCTTGAAGTTGGGCAAAAGTTCATTCTTGATGCAGATATGCCGTTGGATGCTGGTGATGATGAGCGCGTTGGGCTAACTTATAAAGAGCTTGTTGGTGATGTTGAGCCTGGTGCTCGTTTATTGCTTAATGATGGTCTATTGGTCATGGATGTGGATGAAGTCATTGGTCAAGCTATTCATTGTACTGTCGTGGTTGGCGGTGTGTTGTCCAATAACAAAGGTATCAACCGTGCTGGCGGCGGCTTATCGGCTGATGCATTAACAGATAAAGATAAAGAAGATATTAAAACAGCTTGTGCTATTGGTGTGGATTATGTTGCTATTTCTTTCCCACGTGATGGTAAAGATATGGACTATGCGCGCTCTTTGGTTGAAGCTGAAGGCAGTAAGGCCGGCATGGTTGCCAAAGTTGAACGTGCTGAAGCTGTGCTTGATGACAACCTAAAAGCTATTATGGAAGCATCTGATGCAGTGATGGTTGCACGTGGTGATTTGGGTGTTGAAGTTGGTGATGCTGCTGTACCACCTATTCAAAAGAAAATGCTGCGTATGGCGCCGAAATATAACTGCCCTGTAATTGTTGCTACGCAAATGATGGAATCCATGTGTGAAAACCCGATTCCAACACGTGCGGAAGTTAATGATTGCGCCAATGCAGTTCTCGATGGTACTGATGCAGTCATGCTCTCTGGTGAATCAGCAGCAGGTAAATACCCAGTTGAGGCTGTTCTGGCTATGCATCGCACTTGTATCGAAACAGAAAGGCAACGTGTGTTGCCATCCAAGCAAACCCGCGACCCTCGTTTCCCTCCGCTATCTGTGGATGAGTGTATTGCCCATCAAGCGATGGAAGTAGCTAGGTCTATGCCTATTAAAGCTATTACTGCTTTCACCCATAGTGGTAACACTGTTTTGTATATGTCTAGGCATTTGGGCGATGTGCCCATTTATGCGCTTACAACCGAAGAGCATACTTTAGGACGAGTTACCCTATTCCGTAACGTTATTCCGCTATGCATGCCTATCAATTACAACGCGACTGAGGCACCCAAAGCAACAGTCGACATGAAGCAAAAAATGTTTAACGATGGCTTGGCAGATAAAGGTGATTTAATCATCATGACGTTTGGCACACCCATGGGTGAATCTGGCGGCACCAATGCGATGAAAATCGTGAGTATTGATTAATACATATTTTAGCAAGACGATTTAAAATAAAAGGAGAAAGACAATGGCATTAATTTCATTACGTCAATTACTGGATCATGCAGCTGAAGAAAGCTACGGCATGCCAGCATTCAATGTAAACAATATGGAGCAGGTTCATGCAATCATGGAAGCTGCCGATGAAGTAAATTCACCTGTAATCATGCAGGGTTCTGCAGGCGCTCGCGGTTATGCGGGTGAGCCTTTTTTACGTCATATGATTGATGCAGCGATTGAACAATACCCTCATATCCCTGTTGTAATGCATCAGGATCACGGTTCTGAGCCTGCTGTTTGCTTGCGCTCAATCCAGTCTGGATTTTCATCAGTCATGATGGATGGTTCACTGGAAGCTGATTGCAAAACTCCAGGTTCTTTTGAATACAATGTAGGCGTTACCAAAACTGTGGTTGATATGGCGCATGCTGGTGGTGTTTCTGTAGAGGGCGAACTTGGTTGCCTAGGTTCATTGGAAACTGGGGAAATGGGTGAAGAAGACGGTCATGGCGCTGAAGGTAAGCTTGATTTGGATATGCTTTTGACTGGTGTTGACGAAGCAGTTGATTTTGTAGCAGCAACCAATGTTGATGCTTTAGCAATTGCTATCGGTACATCTCATGGCGCTTATAAATTCACCAAGCCACCAACAGGTGAAGTATTGCGTATTGACCGTATTGAAGAAATTCATGCAGCTCTACCAAACACCCATCTTGTTATGCACGGTTCATCTTCAGTACCGCAAGACTGGTTGGCTATCATCAATGAATATGGTGGCGACATGGGCGAAACTTACGGTGTTCCTGTTGAAGAAATTGTCCAAGGTATTAAATCTGGTGTTCGTAAAGTCAATATCGATACTGATTTGCGCATGGCTTCTACAGGTGCTATTCGTAAGCATTTGGCTGAAAATACATCAAACTTTGATCCACGTAAATTCTACAAGGCAGCTAAAGATGCAATGAAAGACATCTGTAAAGCTCGCTTTGAAGCATTTGGTTCTGCTGGAAATGCTTCAAAAATCAAAGTTCGTTCTTTGGAAAGCATGATTGACTACTACAAATAATTAGAAGATACCTTCTAACTTTTGTCTATATAAAAAGGCGGTCTTCGGATCGCCTTTTTTTCGTTAAATACTACCTCCCTGCCCTAGCTGCGCCGAAACGTCAGTTATTAAAAGGAAAAAGCGCAGTAACACGCGCCCTTTTTATAGCTGTAAGTGTAGGATACAAGCAGATAGCTAGGGTGCCTTTCTTTGATTCGTTTCTTTTGCAGAAAAGAAATGAATAGCAATATCAAAAAATCCCCTATCTATATTAGAAATATAATCCCTAACATCCTTACTGCTTACAAGCTTGGCATTGAAAAAGACTGCTTTGGGTAATGCTTTTGCGTTTGTCGAACGCATCAAAATTCGCTATCATGCAGCCCCTACTAGGAGGGCTATTCATTTGTTTAAACGTATTCTGATTGCCAACCGTGGCGAATGTGCCATTCGTGTGATTCGTGCCTGTAATGAGTTAGGTATTGAATCTGTGGCTATCTATTCCGAGCCTGACAGTCATGCCTTACACGTAAAAAAAGCAGATCAGGCGATTCTTATTGGCCCTGACCCTGTTAAAAGTTATCTAAACATCCATCGTATTGTTGATATTGCCATTAAAACTGATTGTGATGCTATTCACCCTGGTTATGGTTTTTTATCTGAAAACTCCGAATTTGCACAAGCTGTGCTTGATGCTGGCATCACCTATATTGGTCCCTCCCCTGACGCTATTGAAAATATGGGCAGCAAAACCAATGCCCGTACAGCCATGTTGGCAGCCGATATCCCTTGTATTCCAGGTACAGAAGCCTCGCTGGTTAGTGTAGAAGAAGCTGTTGAAACAGCACAAAGCATGGGTTATCCAGTCATGCTTAAAGCCGCAGCTGGTGGTGGTGGACGAGGTATTCGCCGCTGCGATTCCGATGATGAAGTCGTTGAAAACTATGAGTTAACAACCCGTGAAGCCACCGCTGCTTTTGGCAATGGCGAGTTATTCATGGAAAAGTGCATTGTTGAACCACGCCATATTGAATTCCAAATATTGGCAGATGCTCATGGTCACTGTGTACATTTGTACGAACGTGACTGCTCTATCCAACGTCGCAATCAAAAGCTTATTGAAATTGCGCCGTCCAATTATATTAATGATGATTTACGCCAACGCATGGGTGATACTGCCGTTAAAGCAGCTCTCGCTGTTGGTTATGTGAGTGCTGGCACGGTAGAATTCTTAGTTGATAAAAATCATGATTTCTATTTCATGGAAATGAATACACGTTTGCAAGTGGAGCATACCATCACCGAAGCCATTACAGGTGTTGATATTGTTGCCAAACAAATCTCCATTGCAGCAGGCAACCCACTACCATTCAAACAAGAAGATATTAGCATTCGTGGTCATGCTGTGGAATTTCGCATTAATGCCGAAGATCCACACAATGACTTCTTCCCTACCCCAGGTCGCATCACACGTTATCACTCAGCCGGTGGTCCTGGCGTACGTGTTGATGGTTGTGTATATCCAGGTTATGTGATTCCGCCGCATTATGATTCTATGTGTGCCAAGCTCACTGTCTGGGGACCGAACTGGGAGCATACGGTGATGCGTTGCCAACGTGCCCTTAAAGAATATGACATCCGTGGCGTAAAGACCACACTGCCTTTTTATCGCCATATTGCTGCCTCAGATGTTTTCCTTGGTGGCCAATTTGACACTGGATTTCTAGAAAATTATTCAGAACTTCTTGATTACAAAGACTTTGAAGCACGTGAAAATATTGCTGTCGCCGTTGCAATCGCCATTGCTGCACACGCTGGTCTGTAAAAACACGAATCGTAGGAAAAGGATTTAACATGACTCAAAAGAAAAAACTCGCTATTACTGAACTTGCCCTACGTGATGGACACCAATCTCTCTTAGCCACACGCATGCGCTTGGATGATATGCTACCCATTTGTGAAAAGCTTGATGCCATTGGTTATTGGTCGATTGAAGCATGGGGCGGTGCTACCTTTGATACTTGTCTTCGTTATTTAAAAGAAGGTCCTTGGCTTCGTTTGCGTGAACTGAAAAAAGCTTTGCCAAACACACCTATACAGATGCTTTTGCGCGGCCAAAACCTATTGGGTTACCGTCATTATGCTGATGATGTCGTGCGTAAATTCGTAGATATGGCTGCTGCCAATGGGGTTGATGTTTTCCGCACCTTTGATGCCATGAATGACTTACGCAATGTGCGCACTGCGATTACGCAAGTCAAAGCCAATGGTAAAACTGCAGAAGGCACGATTTGTTATACCACCAGCCCTGCCCACACTTTAGAATATTTTATTGATCTTGCTAAAGGCTTTGAAGATATGGGTTGTGATACTTTGGCAATCAAGGATATGGCGGGTCTATTAACGCCAGTAGAAACACGTAAATTGGTAAGCGAACTTAAAAAATCCATCGCTATTCCATTGCACTTGCATTGCCATTCCACATCGGGGGTGTCTGAGATGGTTCAGTGGGAAGCTGTTCATGCTGGTTGTGATATCATTGATACAGCGATTTCACCTTTAGCTGGTGGAACATCGCATCCAGCTACAGAATCCATGGTAGCCACTTTTGCAGAAACTGAATTTGATACTGGTTTGAATCTAGAAGCATTACAAGATGTTGCTGCCTACTTCCGCGAAGTACGTAAGAAATATGCTCGTTTTGAGTCCGATGTGACAGGTGTGGATACCCGTGTATTTATCAACCAAATACCTGGCGGCATGATTTCAAACCTTGCAAATCAATTAAACGAACAAGATGCTTTGGATAAAATGGATCAAGTATTGGAAGAAATTCCATGCGTTCGTAAAGATTTCGGTTATCCACCTTTGGTTACCCCAACAAGTCAGATTGTTGGTACGCAGGCTGTATTAAATGTCGTATCAGGCAAAAAATACAAGGTCATCACCAATGAAACCAAAGGTTATTTAAAAGGTATGTACGGCAAAGCATTGGGCGAGATCAATCAAGATGTGCGTAAACTTGCACTCGGTGATGAAGAGCCAATCACTGTACGCCCTGCTGATCTTATCCCAGATGAATTGGATGCATTAACACGTGAAGTCGGTGACAAAGCGAAGTCTGTTGAAGATGTGCTTTCCTACGCCATGTTTCCAGCCATTGCATTGGAATTTTTCGCCGAACGTGAAACAGGCGAATTCAAACCTGAACCATTGCAAGCACCTAACGAAACTATGGAGCACCATGCTTCTGCACCAAGCTTGGCACCGACCGAATTCAATATCACCATTCATGGTGAAGAATATCATATTAAGGTGGATGGTTCTGGACATAAGAGCGAAGAGATTCGTCCATTCTTTGTAAAAATTGACAATGTATTGGAAGAAGTGTTTGTTGAAACACTCACTGAAGTGGTCCCAACAGCAGATGGTCAGATTGATGCCAAACGTGCCTCCAAAGGCTCGAAGCGCCCTAAAGCAACCAAAGACAGTGATGTTACATCACCCATGCCAGGACGTATTGTCGCTATCAATGTCACTGTTGGTGATGAAGTAACAGCTGGTGATACTGTACTCACGGTCGAAGCGATGAAAATGGAAAATCCTGTGCATGCACCTGAATCAGGTACAGTCAAAACCATTCATGTTGTAGAAGGTGATACGGTTAACCCTGATGAATGCTTGATTGAGCTTGAATAGCATCCAGCTTCTATAGGAACAAGCATACATATGAATTACCTAGCCCTTGTTGTACTGCGCTGGAGTATTCACTGGAAAAAGGGATAAAAGCGAAAAAGTTTCGCTCCCTTTTGATAGTGAATACGGAGGAAACAAACAGTATTTCCAAGGGTGCTTTCTTTGCATCGTTTCTTTGGCAGCAACGAAATGATGAATTTACAGTCTAAACCTTCACCTATCGCTCAATTCCAAAAGAAAACTTATAGCTGCATCCACCGCTTGCGCTTGTATCTTTGCCCGCTCACCATAAAAGAGAAACTTCTTACTCTGAACACCTTGCTCTGGATATGACACTGCCATCCATACTGTGCCAACAGGTTTCTCATCCGTACCGCCACCAGGTCCAGCAATACCACTGATTGCAATGCAAATGCAATCTTCATCTCTTCCTGTTCCACCTGTTGCCATCGCTTTCACTACAGGTTCACTGACTGCACCATGTTTTTCTAACAGACTGGAAAAAACACCCAATTCATCCATCTTCGCCTGATTACTATAAGTTACCCAACCTCTATCCAATACATCCGATGCGCCCGATACACTGGCAATTTCCGCTGCGACAGCTCCTGCTGTGCATGATTCCGCAGTACGCAGTTTAAGGTCTAATTCTCGGCAACGTTGCAGCAATCGTTCAACATGTTTAGATGCCATAAAATGCCCAACCAAGCAGTAATAATAAACCAGCCCCCATCACACCTGCCACCACATCATCAAACATAATAGACCACCAACTAGGCCCCCAATGCTCTAGCTGTCGAATAGGAAAGGGTTTCCAAATATCGAATAGTCTAAATGCTAAAAATGCCATAAAAATAGTAAAAAGTGACAAATCAGCATAAATTGCAATCATTGCCATGCAAAACCACTGCCCAACCCACTCATCCACGACAATCCAACCTGGATCTTGTTCCTTCATATTCCGCAATACAGGTACACAAGCAGCACATCCCAAAACAAGCAGTATCACACTGGCAATAAACAATCCCTGCCACTGCCATTCTATCCAAATCCAAGCACCCACAGGCAATGCCGCTAAACTGCCCCATGTGCCGGGCGCTTTGGGCAACCAGCCGCTACCAAAACCTGCGACAAACCAGCGCAAGAAAGTTAAACATTTACTATGCGAATTATACTGCAAAATGATCATACCCCGACTTTACTAGCTGAACATCTTCACCCTTATATTGCACTTTTACACCTGAACCTTGCAGACTAACACCAACACACGTTGCCAATGCATCCAAACCCTCCATATCAGTGGGGGCAGTAAATAATAACCCGTAATCTTCGCCACCAGAAAGCATCACTTGCATCGCCTTATCAGTACCCAATTCCTCACACAATGATTGCCAATTTGGAAATTCTTCAACGTCCAGTTCCATCAAAACATTAGAGGCTTTAGCAATATGATTCGCATCCTGAATAATGCCATCACTGACATCAATGCAACAGCGCACCCCCAACTCTCGTAACACTCTGCCTTGCTGAATTTTAGGAAAAACATCACTAAAATGCGAAATAAATTCGCCGTCTTTCTCTCCATTTAACCATTGTTGCAAACCCAATGCTGCAAGACCTGCTTGACCCAGAAACCAAACCTTATCGCCTATATTTGCTTTATTTCGCTGCATTGCAGTGCCTTTGTCCAATATACCAGCCACTGTAATATTCAAACTGTTCAGCGCTGCATGTACAGTATCCCCACCTGAAAGCTCAACCTCATAACGATTCAGAGCATTCGTCACGCCCTGCCCCATAGATTGTAATGCTTCTTTATGTTCAGCAATCACAGAGACCCATGCCCAACAGGCATCGGCACCCATGGCTGCCAAATCTGATAGTGACGCACAGACCGCACGGTCAGCCGCTTTCTCAAGCGGAAAATCATGTGGCCAATGTACGCCTTGCACAGCCGTATCGGTGCTTACCACCAGTTCGTGATTTGAGGGAAGGTTATGCACTGAAGCATCATCGCCATTCGTAATCACCGTATGTTTATGTTGATGCATAGCCTTGGATACAAAGCATTGTTCAATCAATGAGAATTCACCTATGGGCATTAAGCAGACTCGGCAATAGAAAAAGCCAATGCCGTGCCATCCTCATCACTTAAAGAAAGGTGAATATGCGCAACTCCCAAAGCTTTGGCTTGAGCTAACGCACCACCATGCAGCACCACATCGGGCTTACCTGATGACTGATAAATCACTTCAATATCACGCATACCAAAACCTACAAAGCCTGTGCCCAATGCCTTAGAAACTGCTTCTTTGGCAGCAAAGAACATGGCTAGTCTCCGCGCGACACCTTTGGCTTTTGCCAACTCATATTCAGCATCGGTATATACCCGTTGAACGAACTTATCCGCAAAGCGAGAAAGTGAATTTTCGATGCGTGAAATAGCCACTTTATCAATGCCAATGCCGATAATCATTGTAAAAAACCATTCAAATTTCTTTTCAATCGAAAAAATAACATATCTTTCAACGTGTTAGAATAATTGAATCAATGATTTAAAGTCAGATGTCGCTTGCTTCAAACCTTTGAACACCGCATCCGCCACAATAGCGTGCCCAATATTCAAACCTACAATTTCAGGAATATCCACCATCGCTGATGTATTTTCCAAGGTTAACCCATGTCCGGCATGCACGATTAAACCCAAAGACTTGGCATAAGCAGCCGCTTCACGAATGGTCTGCAACTCCTGCGCTTGGGATTCCCCTTCAAGATTTGCAAAATGCCCTGTATGCAATTCAACCACTGGCGCACCCACGGCTTTGGATGCATCCAATTGCTCTTGTGTAGGGTCAATAAACATGGAAGCACGACAACCCGCACCCGTCAGTTTTTCTACTGCCGATGCCATACGCGCTTGATGCCCTGCTACATCCAAGCCACCTTCTGTGGTTAATTCTTCGCGTTTTTCGGGCACAAGGCACACTGCTTGTGGTTTTAACTTACAAGCAATACTTACCATTTCATTGGTCACTGCCATTTCCATGTTTAGATGCAGTTTTCCAGCATGTGCTAGCTCTGCAAGACGTTCCATATCCGCATCCTGAATATGGCGGCGATCTTCACGCAAATGTGCCGTAATACCATCCGCACCACCTTCCAAACACAATAATGCCGCCGCTATGGGATCAGGATACGTGGTTAAACGTGCCTGACGTAATGTTGCAATATGATCAATGTTTACACCCAAATGCATCTTCTCACCTCAAACTTCAAATAATATCACTACTGAAAACTTTCTGGAATTTTGACACCATGCTCTCGCAACACAAGCCCAATCATCTTACGCCACTGCATCGCATCACCCACTGGCAACCGCACATGATCATTCTGCAAGACCCCATGCATCCCACGCCTCAAACCTGCCGATACACTACGACCACCACCACATGACTCACATAATAGTTGTGATGATTTCCAGTCCATGGGCAAATGAGCTTCCACATCTTCGCCACAATGCCAGCAATGCGACAAATCACCAATCCAACCCGCTTCATGCAGCAAAACCCAAGCAGATGCACAAACACCTTCCGACTCATGGCGCTTATCTAATAAAGCGATTGCTTGCAAAAGTTCATGATAACCATGTGGGTCACCCTCTTGAAACAAACCCGATGCAATACTCAATAATTCTAGACCTACAAGGCTTTTGTTCTCTTCAAGCAAGCTTTTAGCTCGGTGAATATCCACCAAAGTTCCCATACCAGTACGACCTGGTCGCCATGTAATAGATAAAGGATAAAGCGGTGCCAGTGCTGCTCGAAATGGGCTTTTATCTCGCCTCGCGCCTTTTACCATCAAAGAAATACGCCCATGCTCAGATGTTAAAAAATGACAAATAAGCGACGTTTCACTGTAAGGGATGCGCCGCAAAAGCAACGCATGATCTCGATTCTCAGCCATGATTAGCGAACGCTATCAGCCGTCCAAACCTAACTCATTTAGCTTGGCAGGTTTATCAAACCATCCAGTATCCACTTTCACCCAAAGTTTCAAATTCACTTTACAATCCAACAACTCTTCCAAGCCCTCACGCGTACGAATACCAATATTCTTCATGCCCTCGCCACCCTTACCAATCAACATTGGTTTATGCCGTTCATTTCCCACCAAAATTACTGCCTCAATTTCTACTTTGCCGTGTCCTAAATCAGTAAACTGCTCAATATCCACCGCCGTTTGAAATGGAATTTCATCATGCATGGACATAAATACCTGCTCTCGCACATATTCAGCCGCCAACTGCCGCTGGCTTTGATCGGTAAACCAATCAGCGTCATACAAAGGCTCACGCTCTGGCAAATGTTTCGCCAACTCCTTCAACAAAGCTTCAACCTGCTGACCTTTACGCGCTGAAATCGGAATATATGCCTTGGCTTCAGGGTCAAGCTTCTGCATTTCAAGTAAACGCGGCAAAAGTTTATCTTTATTGGCTTTATCAACTTTATTAAGCACATGAATGCGCGGTTGCTCTAGGTTTCCCTTGGCAAATTGTTCAATCAACGACTTGGTTTCACTACCCAAAGGTGTGGTGACATCTTGCATAATCGCCAGCACATCAGCTTCTTCCGCTGCTGCATATGCTACGCGCACCATATTGCGATTTAACTGTTTTGAACCTTTATGAATACCTGGAGTATCAACAAATACCATCTGCATATCATCATCGGTATGAATCCCCAAAATACGATGGCGTGTGGTCTGTGGTTTGGGCGTAACAATCGCCACTTTCACACCAATAATGTTATTCATCAAGGTTGATTTACCAACATTGGGTCTGCCAAGAAGTGCTACCGTGCCACTGCGAAATATTTTTTTAGTCATGGGTGCAAGCTGTTCAATTTGTAAAGAATATCAATGCGAAACACCATCTCGTCGAATTACCTTGATAAAGGTCAGCCATAAAATATACATATCAAAGAAAAAAGACTGCCGTTTTAAATATTCAACATCCAAATCAACCTTTTGCGGAATCGGTAGTTCGTCACGCCCATTCACCTGAGCCCAACCTGTCAAACCAACAGGCAAAACATGCACACCTTTTTCCGTGCGCAGGGCAATTAAATCATCTTGATTATACAAAGCAGGACGAGGTCCAACAAAACTCATATCCCCTTTTAAAATACACCATAATTGCGGCAACTCATCCAAGCTAGATTTACGCAAGAAATCACCAATCGGTGTAAGGACACTTTTTGGATCTTCTAACAAGTGCGTGGCAACAGCAGGTGTATCTACCTTCATACTGCGAAATTTCGGCATCTTAAATATCTGATTATCCTGCCCTACCCTATCCGACCAATACAAAGCCGAACCTTTGGATGTTAAACGCACAGTAATCGCAAGCAACACAATCGGAATAATCAATAAAACCGCTACAAGCAATGATAAAACAAAATCAAACAGTCGTTTCATGTCGATATGCTTCCACTGTTTTTGCTAACTGTTCATCCATGCCCACCACTGGCTTCCAACCCAATAGGTCTCGTGCTTTGCTGCTATCCACCTGCAATGAACCAAACAACCGCTCTGCTACATCTGCTTTACCCAAAAGCTTGGCTACAAAGCGCATCAACCCCACTGGCACTGGCAGCAATCGTGCAGGTTTACCCAAGGCTTTTGCTACTTTTCGTAACAGCTCAGTCGTCGATACATCTTCACCATCTGAAATCAAAAACACTTCACCTGCAGCTTTTGGATGCGAGGCACACAAGCCAATAAAATCCACCAAATTATCCAAAGCAATAAACGAACGTTTATTATCAATCCTTCCAAATGGTAACGGAATTCCTTTATTTACCCACTTTATAAGCATCTTAAAATTTCCTGGCGCATGGCGCGCATAAACCAATGGTGGGCGAATAATCACTATCTCTAAACCTGTTTTCTTACCCAGCTCAATCAACCCGCATTCAGCTTCATATTTTGCTATTGAGTAAGCATCGTGAGGCTGTGGTTCATCTACTTCAGTAAAAGATTTGGATGTGGTATTTCCATTCACGCCAATGGAGCTGAGAAAAATAAAACGCTGAACACCAGCGTTGACAGCTTGCTGGGCTAAATTCAATGTGCCATCCACATTCACCTTGCGAAACTCTGCCAATGGGTCTACTGCATCATCTTTCAGCATATGTACCCGTGCAGCAGCGTGAACCACTACATCAATATTCATTAAAACATCTGTATAATCAGTACTTGCAAGCAAATCACCGACAATCATTTGCTCCACATTCTCAATTATCGATTCTGATTGTTTACGCATCGCTGCAATCAACAAATGCTCTGCCTGCGCAGACAATGTTCGTGTTAGCGAACTACCAACAAAGCCAGTTGCTCCTGTAATCAGAATCTTCATGACTTAAACCAGCGTATATATTCACTTTCCCATGACTCGCTCATTAACTTTGAATCATACCAGTTAACAGCTCGAATATGTGCTGCCTCACCCATTTTCTTGCGTAACTGTTCATCATTCGAGAGTTCCCGCATGGCTTCATATAAACTTTCAGAATCTTTCACAGGAATCAATATACCCGTCACTTCATTCTCAACAGCATCCACTAATCCTGGTATGTGACTACCAATACATGGCACTCCCATTGCAGCCGCCTCAATCACCACCGTACCAAAGCCTTCTCTATAACTAGGCAAGCAAAGCACATCTGCAATTAATAAAAAATGCTCGGGCTCCTCTTGATAACCCAAGCAATGTACATTTCCCTGTTGCTTTGCCTGTTCCATGAGTTTTTTCCCATCATCATCAACTGGTCCTATCAATAGCAAATGTACTTTCGGATCATCACCATACAAATGCTCAAATGCACTTAGCAATTCACCTAATCCTTTATCAACCGTCATTCGGCCAATATATACATAAATACAAGAAGCATCCGCCACATCCAAATTATCTTTGCATTTTCTATTCATACGCTCTGCCACAGAAGAACGTGAAAAACGTTGGGTATCAACCCCACCCAAAGACCCGCGCCCTATAACACTAATAGAGCTTAAATCCCCAATACCTTCTGCAATCAAAAAGTCACACTGACTATGACTATCTGCATAACAATGTCGCATCAACTGCACGATAAGCCTGTCTGAGAAACGCATCATACTCCGCATAAAACCCTTACGTGTTACCCATGGCTGACCTGTAAAAGTATGAAAGCGTAAAGGAATTTTAGCGACCCAACCCGCTACAGCACACAGTAAACCAGCTTTTGGGGTAAATGAGTGAAGTATATCAAATGACTCTTTCTTAAAAATATCAATTAGCTTAAGCAAAGCTTTAAAATCACCCCAAGGCTCCAATTTGCGTGGAATATTGATTGTAATAACATGAATATGATCACCTTGGGGTAATTCTAAAAGCTCTTTACCCTCTGATGTAATCACAGTTATATCCATACCCAAAGATGCAAAATATTGAATTTGAAAAGATAACTGAGTCACCATGAAATAAGGAACTGTGGAAACCAAAACTATTTTTTTATTTTTCAGAAGGTCAACTGGCATCAAAGGTTCTTATATCCATTCATGAGATCTTTTATGCCTTTTCTTATTCCCATTGTGTGATGGTATCCCAATTCTTTTTTAATAAATTCAATCGAATAACTCGAATAGTTTGTCAGAGCCCTCACTCTGGAATACGTCAAAGGGAATTTTGAAAACCCCGAAAACAACCCCACAAGTACTTGTACTAAGCATCTAGGAAACCTGTAAGGAAGCCTATTCAGAGTCAACTCAGAAGCAATAATCCGAACAAACTCCTCAATACTACACCTATCTGATATATTAAATATCTTTCCATGTGCATTTTTGTTCCGTCCACACAAAATAAGCGCTTCAACAACATCATCAACATGTACATAATTTGCAGAAGCTCCCTTAGAACCTACAAAAAAGAACAATCCTTTTTCAATCATCTTAATCATACCAAACAATGACTGATTCGTCATATCAGC
>CAJXLC010000018.1 GCA_913055645.1 uncultured Pseudomonadota bacterium
TCTTACCATCAGGTATGGATAGAATGGGCTTAGTAGATGGTATTTGGGTATGTACCTTTGAAGAGTTTAAAGGTCTGTGCGCTGTACTGCGTGAATCCATGGTGCAAATAAGTACGGCAATGGTAACGCAGGAAAATAAAGGTGACAAAATGGGTATGTTGTATGATTTTCTCACCAGTAATGAGTTTAAATTACAAATTGAAGCGATTGTAGAAGGCTTTACTCAAATGAAGTCAGACTTGGAGTCTGAGCAACGAGCGATGCGTAGTATTTGGAAAAAACGTGAAAAACAAATTGAGAAAGTGCTTTTAAATACAACTGGTATGTACGGTTCAATTAAAGGGATTGCAGGTAATGCCGTACAAAGTATTTCATTATTGGAGTTGCCTTTAAATGAATCGTAATACATATAATAGATAGTAAGGTATAAGTCAAGTTCAATGATACTAATTGTGACGGTAAAAGTTTTGTTAGTTCGTTTTGAGTAATTAATGCTCTGTATATTTCCTTGCAGGTGCGATACTTCGGTGCGATACTTTCGGCTTAAATCATTAGTTGGACTCTTTAATAACAAGGGAAAAGGGGTGTGTTATTTTTTGGTTACATTCCTCTCGTCCCGACCAATCCTTTGTTGATGAAAAGCCCATTTCTTTCAATGCTTAAGTTTGCATGAACCAAAATCGTCGATTATTATCTTTTGAACGACCTCGCCGTCGTATGATTGAGGAGCAGTTAATACCTGCGGGTATTTCTGATGCCCGTGTTTTGCAAGCCATGAACACTGTCCCTAGGCATTTGTTTGTTGATAATGCATTGCGTAATCATGCTTATCAGGATTCTTCATTGCCTATTGGTGAAGGGCAAACCATATCTCAGCCTTTTATGGTGGCTCGAATGTCTGAATTATTGGCTCTTGAAGGGCATGAACGCGTGTTGGAAATTGGTACTGGCTGTGGTTATCAAACAGCGGTGTTATCGTGTTTATGTCGGCGGGTTTACAGTATTGAACGTGTTGCAGCTCTGCATGACAAAGCACGTAAGAATTTGCGTCAGGCTCATCATGCCAATGTTATGCTCAAATGTGGGGATGGTTTACTCGGTTGGGAGGAATATGCACCCTTTGACGCGATTATGGTGACTGCGGGAGGGTTTGCTTCTGATGTTTGGATAAATCAGCTGTGTGAAGGTGGTGTGTTGTTGATGCCAGAAGGAGAGAAAGGTTCGCATCGTTTGGTGCGCCGCAGAAAACTAGCTGGAGGTATTGAGGAAGCGTATTTTGATGCCTGTACGTTTGTCCCATTATTGAAAGGAGAGTTACGCCGTTGATAGAATCAGAATTACCTGCGGTTAAAGAATCATGGTTGCGTCGTGCTTATCACTGGACGTTGGCTTGGGCTGAACACCCAGAAGCCAAGTGGGCTTTGTTTTTGATTGCTTTGATTGAAGCTAGTGTGTTTCCCATTCCACCAGATATTTTACTGTTGGCATTGGCACTGGGTAGACCTGACCTTGCGCTTCGTTTTGCAGCTATTTGTACGGCAGGCTCTACGGTGGGCGCTATATTGGGTTATGCCATAGGTTTGTTATTATTTGCCAGTGTTGCAGAGCCTGTTTTGCAATTTTATGGTGCAATGGAACAATTTCATGCTGTAGAAGGATTATTTCTTGAATGGGGCTTGTTATTGGTATTGGTTGCAGGTTTTTCGCCTATCCCATTTAAGGTGATTACGATTGCATCAGGTGCTTTTGGATTACCATTTGTTGGTTTTGTATTTGCAGCTCTTTTATCGCGTGGCACACGATTCTTTCTGGAAGGTGGGTTATTACGTTGGGGAGGGGATGGTTTAAGAGCTTGGGTTGAAAAGTACTTCGAGTGGGCAACCTTGGCTGTAGGTATACTGGTTGTTTTGGGCTTTTTAGGGTTATGGCTACTAAGTTAAAGTATTTTTCTCTGGTTTTCTTTGTTCTGATGCTTTCAGGCTGTTTCAAAACAGAACTGCCTGTTTACAGTCAATCACATCATAAAAGGGTAAGTCATAGCTCTTATGCTTCAACGTATAAGGTTCGTGCTAAAGATACTTTATACAGTATTGGACGCCGTTTTGGCATTCATTACAAAACTTTGGCGCGAAAGAATCATATTCGTTATCCTTATACAATCTATATAGGGCAACGCATCTATTTAAAGGGTGTTGCGCCTCGCTCGCGTACTTTGCCAGTTGCCAAGCACCAATATAAACCCAAGCGTGTAAAAAAGAGCTTTAAAAAAACACCGAAAAAGCATTCAACAAAAAGATATGTGAGAAAAAGTACAAAATCATTACGTTTGCGCTGGCCTGTGAATGGGGTATTGACCAGTCCTTTTGGGCGACGGGGAAGCCGAATGCATGATGGTATTGATATTGGTGTAAAAGAAGGGACTCCAGTTCACGCCGCAGCAGCAGGGGAAGTGGTATACTCAGATCATCGTTTAACTGGTTATGGAAAATTGATTATTATTCGCCATCGCCATGACTTATTTACTGCGTATGCACATAATCAACGCAACCTTGTCCGCAAAGGCGATAAAGTTAAAGCAGGCGATGTGATTGCCCGTGTCGGTCATACGGGGCATGCAACTGGACCACATTTACATTTTGAAGTGAGACGAGGCCCTACGCCTGTGGACCCATTGTCGTATTTGCCCAAAAAACATTAATTGTCTTCCAATAATGTCAATTTATTTGTTTGATTTAAAAGAAATTTTACCCCTATAGCATATTTATGCGATATGCGCTAGGTTTGCTATGCATTATCTTACTGCACACCTTGGGAAGTTTGTCAAGTTGACTTCGCGCATGAGAGGAAAGGGGGGGGGTAGATAAATGGCTAAAAAACGTAGTGTTGATCCGATGACTATCTATATGCGTGAATTATCACGTTATAATCTTTTGACTGCCAAAGAAGAGGTGACACTTTCTAGGCGTATTAGAAGCGGTGATGAAGGTGCTCGTCAACATATGATTAATGCCAACCTTAGGTTGGTTGTAAAAATTGCACGACGTTATATGAACCGTGATTTACCACTGGCTGACCTTATTGAAGAAGGAAATATTGGTCTTATGCGTGCCGTTGAGAAATTTGATGATGCTCATGGTTGTCGCTTTTCAACGTACGCGACTTGGTGGATTCGTCAATCTGTTGAGCGTGCGATTATGAATCAAGGACGTACTATTCGTTTGCCGGTACATGTAGGTAAAGAATATAACTCTATGCTGCGTTCGGCGAATCATTTGCGTACCATATTGGGTCGTGAGCCAAGTGAGAGTGAAATTGCTGTGCATATGGGGAAAACACCCGCACGCATTCAGGCACTGTTAAATGCAACACTACAAACTGAAAGTGCTGATACTACCTTGCATGATGATGGTGATTTTACCTTGTATGATATTACCGAAGATGATGATGCTGAGTTGCCTGGAGATCAGTTGGATGCATCTATTCGTGATCATATGTTGGCAGACTGGATGGAAAAGCTGGGCAGAAAAGAACAAGAAGTGGTACGCTTGCGCTACGGCTTAGAGAGTCATGAGGATCCATGGACACTTGAAGCAATTGGCCAACATATGGGCGTGACACGTGAGCGTATTCGTCAAATTCAGGTGGTGGCATTGAAAAAACTACGTTCGTTGATGGATGCAGATGATATTCGTCTCGAGGAGATTATTTGACTTCATCTAATGCTATAAATTTCCGTGATTTTATTCGTGATATTCCAGACTATCCCAAGCCTGGAATTACTTTTAAAGATATTACACCGTTGTTGGCAGATGGTGATGCTTTTGGAGCCTGTGTTTCGGCATTAGCATGTCATATGCCGAGTGATGCAAGCCTGATTGTTGGTGTTGAATCGCGCGGTTTTCTATTTGGTGCAGCTTTAGCCCAGTTAACTGGTTTGGGCTTTGTGCCTGTGCGTAAGCCGGGAAAATTGCCAGCTGATGTGCATGCGATTGAATATGAGCTTGAGTACGGTATGGATCGCCTAGAAATTCACCGTGATGCTTTGGCACATGGTCAAAAAGTTGTCGTTGTTGATGATTTATTGGCAACGGGTGGTACTGCCAAGGCCACATTAGATTTGCTTAATCAACTTGGCGCTGATGTTGTGGCTTGTTTATTTGTGATTGAACTGGCATTTCTTGATGGACGTAAGCAGTTGGGTAACACTCCCGTACAGCATCTTATTTCTTATTGATAAACGCGGTTTTTTAATATATTTCTATAACTTTCACCCCATCTTTTTTTCTTTAAAAGAGTATTGATTTGCACACATGTAAACACTGATAAGTCAGTGCGTGCAGGACGCTATTATTGTGGCTATCATGCTGCGTCATTATAGGTGTGCTTTCTTATGACACGGTGATATTATTTATGCCCTCGTAGCTCAGATGGATAGAGCGACCCCCTCCTAAGGGGTAGGCCAGTGGTTCGACTCCACTCGAGGGCACCATGATTTTTTTGAGTATGTGATATACGGAGATAAAATGGACGAAATACTGAATCCTGCAGCACCAGTTTTGATTGAAGATGAGATGAAACGCTCTTATTTGGATTACGCGATGAGTGTCATTATTGGACGCGCCTTACCTGATGCGCGAGATGGTTTAAAACCTGTTCATCGCCGTATTTTATATGCCATGCAAGATCTGGGTAGTACCCATGATAAGCCGTACAAGAAATCAGCTCGTATTGTGGGTGATGTGATTGGTAAATATCACCCACATGGTGATACAGCAGTATATGATGCTTTAGTGCGTATGGCACAAGAATGGAGCATGCGTCATGTGCTTGTAGATGGGCAAGGTAACTTCGGTTCTGTAGATGGTGATTCTCCCGCAGCCATGCGTTATACCGAATCGCGCATGAGTAAAGTATCAGCTGAATTATTAGCTGATATTGATAAAGATACAGTTGATTTTGGCCCCAACTATGATGACTCGCTCTCTGAACCTAAGGTATTGCCTGCAAAATTCCCTTGTTTGCTGGTGAATGGCTCACAAGGTATTGCTGTAGGTATGGCGACCAATATTCCACCACATAACTTGGGAGAAAGTATCAATGCGACAATTGCATTGATTGATAATCCAGATGCTGATGATGACGAGTTGATGCAAGTGATGCCTGGTCCTGATTTTCCAACAGGCGCGTTTATTTATGGGCGAAAAGGTATGCGTGACGCCTTTATTTCAGGTCGTGGATCAGTAACCATGCGTGCCAAAGCTTCTGTAGAAACTAATACACGTACTAAGCGTTCATCCTTGATTATTTCTGAGTTACCTTATCAGGTGAATAAAGCGAAATTGATTGAGAATATTGCGCATTTGGTGCGAGATAAAAAGTTGGAAGGTATTTCTGATCTGCGCGATGAATCGGATCGTGATGGTATGCGTATTTATATTGAATTGAAACGTAATGAAATTCCTGAAGTTATTCTGAATAACTTATACAAACACACACAATTACAATGCAACTTTAGCTGTAATATGTTGTCTCTGGTTGATGGGCAGCCGAAATTATGTGGTGTGCGTGAATTATTATTGCACTTTATCGATCATCGCCGTCAAGTTGTCACGCGACGTTGTTTGTTTGACCTAAATAAAGCCGAAGCCCGCGCACACATTTTGGAAGGTCTATTGATTGCACTGGATCATATTGATGCAGTGATTAAATTGATTCGAGCTAGTCAGACTGGTGCAGAAGCTAAGCAAGGCTTGATGGACACATTTAAGCTATCTGATAAACAAGCACAAGCCATTTTGGATATGCGTTTACAGCGCTTGACTGGTCTTGAATATGATAAAATCAAAGCAGAATTTGAAGAAGTTCAAGCATTGATTACCCATTTGAAAGCAATTTTGGCAGATGAAAAATTGTTGATGAAAGTGATTCGTGAAGAGTTGGAAGAAGTGCGTGATAAGTATGCTGATCCGCGCCGTACTGAAATTGTGGATGAGACAGCTGAACTTTCAGTTGAAGACTTGATTACCGAAGAAGATATGATTGTTACCATTTCTAATGAAGGTTATATCAAGCGTAATGCCACAAGTCTCTATCGTGCACAACGTCGTGGTGGCAAGGGAAAAACTGCGATGACCACGAAAGAAGAAGATTTTGTTACGCAGTTGATGGTGGCATCAACGCATGACTATTTGTTGTTCTTTTCAGATAAAGGGCGTGTGTTCCGCAAGAAAGTTTATGAAATACCACAAGCAGGACGCGCAACACGTGGTAAAGCTTTGATTAACCTTTTGCCTGTTCAAAAAGATGAAAAGATTTCAGCAACATTGGCGGTACGTGAGTTTGATGATGAGCATTGTATTGTGATGGCAACCCAAAATGGCGTGATTAAGAAAACCAAGTTGTCTCAATATCAAAACATCCGTACCAACGGTATTATTGCAATTAAACTCGATGAAGATGATGGCTTGATTGGTGTAGTGAAATCCAATGGCGAACAGGATGTGATGTTGGCATCCAGTGGTGGTAAGTTGATTCGATTCCATGAGTCAGATGTACGCACTATGGGTCGTAGTACACGTGGGGTGACGGGTATGCGCATGCCAAAGGGTGATCAAGTGATTTCCATGACCTTGGTGGCAGAAAAAGCTTCGTTGTTGGTGGTTTCTGAGCATGGTTATGGCAAGCGCACCTTGGTATCAGAATACAATTGTCAGAAGCGTGGTGGTCAGGGTGTGTTCACCTTGAAGACGGGTGATCGCAATGGTTCGATGGTGGCAACCATTCAGGTGCTTGATGATGATCAAGTGATGATGATGACTGATACAGGTCGTTTGATGCGTATGAAGATGAATGGCATTTCTGTGATTGGTCGTAATACGCAGGGTGTGACCTTGATTAAATGTGATAAGAAAGAGCGCGTGATTGGTGCTGTGCGCGTGGTTGAAAAGCAGGATGATGATGAAATTGAAGCAGAATTATTTGATGCTGCCACTGATGGTTCTACAGAGCATAAAGAAACAGGTGCTGATGAATGATAGATAGAAAAGCTTTTCGTAAAGATTTTGAAGTGATGCAAGCTGCTTTGGCGCGTCGTGGTGATGCGCTTGTGGCAAAAGGTTCTGCATGGGCACGCGCTAGTGCTCTGGATACAGCACAGCGTGAATTAAAATCGCAGTCAGAAGCATTGCAAGCAGAACGAAATAGTGTATCCAAACTGATTGGTCAGAAGAAAAAGAATGGTGAAGATGCATCCGAAGAATTGGCACGTATGGGTGAGGTTGCCAAACAATCCAAGGCGTTGGATGCACAAGCCAGAGAAGCTGAAACAGCATTTACAGATGCTTTGTTGGAAATTCCCAATATGCCGCA
This sequence comes from uncultured Pseudomonadota bacterium, assembly GCA_913055645.1. Classification (GTDB taxonomy): domain Bacteria; phylum Pseudomonadota; class Zetaproteobacteria; order Mariprofundales; family Mariprofundaceae. Next base: position 7,369 of record CAJXLC010000018.1, read on the forward strand.
TGAATCTGTACCTGATGGTGTAGATGAAGATGATAATGTTGAAATTCGCCGTTGGGGAGAGCCTCGCCAAGATGAGGTGCCTGCGCATTGGGATATTGGTGAAACATTGGGTATACTTGATTTTGAAACGGCGACAAAGCTAGCTGGAAGTCGATTCTCTGTGTTGCGTGGTGCGGCGGCACGTTTAGAGCGCGCTTTGATGCAGTTTATGTTGGATATGCATGCCGATCAACATGGTTATGAAGAAGTTTGGGTGCCTGCCATTGCTAATCGTAAAACATTAACGGGCACAGGGCAGTTGCCAAAGTTTGAAGATGATTTGTATGCTTTGGACGGTGAGGATGCATTTCTTATCCCGACTGCGGAAGTGCCTGTTACCAATTTATATCAAGATGAAATCTTAAATGCGTCTGATTTGCCTATTCGCCATTGTGCCTATACACCATGTTTTCGCCGTGAAGCAGGTTCGGCTGGGCGTGATACACGAGGTATGATTCGCCAGCACCAATTTGATAAAGTTGAGTTGGTGCAACTTGTACATCCTGATGATGCTTTGACTGGCTTGGATGAGTTAACAGGGCATGCAGCAGCGATTCTGGAAGCTTTGGAGTTACCATATCGAGTGGTAAATTTATGTGCGGGTGATATTGGCTTTTCAGCACAAAAAACCTTTGATTTGGAAGTTTGGTTGCCAAGTCAATCATGTTATCGCGAGATTTCATCGTGTTCATCCTTTGCTCAATTTCAAGGGCGACGAGCAGGCATTCGTTTTAAATCAGAAGGAGCTAAACCTGAAGCAGTCGCAACGTTGAACGGTTCAGGCTTGGCAATTGGTCGTACATTGGTGGCGATTCTTGAAAATGGCTGGGTGCTTGATGAAAATGGCAATGATTCAGTGGTTATTCCTGAAAAATTAAGACCTTATATGGGTGGGTTAGAGAGAATTATTAAAGTGTAAACTGAACGTTTAGACAGCATGTAAGTATTCTAGGACACTTTCCATCAATGAGTTGCTGGATAAATAACGCTCTTGAGAAGCGGATAAAATGGTTGCCTCGGATTGAATATATTTGTCCTCAATAAGCTCATCTTTGCAGCTTTTTACGAGTGCTTGTATAGATGAAGGGGAAGTCTCCAAGTGACATTGTAGCCCAATCACGTTGTTGCCAATTTGGAATGCTTGATGGTTACAGGCATTGTTTTTTGCGAGATGAACAGCATCTTTGGGCAGACTAAACGTTTCTCCATGCCAATGAAATGCTTCGATTTCTTTTGGAAATTGAAAAACAGAAGCATCTTGCGAATCAACTGCTTGAATTGGGAACCAACCAATTTCCTTTATTGGATTTGAAAAGACTTTACCACCCATCGCATTGGCAATGAGCTGTGCCCCCAAACAAACACCAAGTACAGGTTTTCCAGCTTTGATAACGTTTCTAATAAACTCTTTTTCTTTTATTAGCCAAGGATGCTCAGCCTCATCGTTTACACTCATTGGACCACCCATGATAATAAGGAAGTCAATATCTTCGATTTGAGGTAAAACGACGCTGTTAAAAAATTGAGAGCATGATACCTCATAGCCCGTCTTTTTGAGCCAAGATTCAATGCTTCCCAAGCCTTCAAATGGTACATGTTGCAAATAATGCGCGTGCATTCTCTTTTTATTCATTGCTGTTCGATAACCTGTAGGAGTTAGAGCTGATATTGACCTGAAAAAACAATGCTAACTTCACCTTCAAGAATAAGGTTGTCAGGTGTGCCAGATACCAACACCTTACCACCAGGCATTTCAATGGTTTGCGGGCGTGTATGACCGTCAATGTGCCAAACAGCAGCAGCAGTGGCACATGCACCAGAACCGCAAGCTGATGTTCGCCCAGCACCGCGTTCAATAATATCAATATATACATGATCGGCGACTTGCCCTGTCACAATTTCAATATTTCTATTTTTAGGAAATGACTCAACCGCTTCAAAAAAGACAGAGTGGGGATTGCCAATTTCCACATCAACATGGGCATCGGTTTGATTGGTGATTCGAGCAGCACCCATGTCTACAGCAATACCGTTGTCTGTTTTTTTAGCTGTTACTATTCGGTCATTTAAAGCAATGCATACAGACTCTTTATTCAGACTATCAAGTAGCAATGCACCCACGCAACGCAAACCATTGCCGCAATTCGCAGCTTCTGTGTCGTCATTGTTAAAGATTCTCATATGTGCATCGGCATTTTTGCTTGTTGTTAGAATAAGTAATTGATCGCAACCGATACCAAAACGACGCTCGGTTATGGTGCGGACAAAATCCTTGGTGCATTCAGGCAATTCATGGTCAAGACCATTAAGCACAATGAAATCATTACCCTGTGCCTGCATTTTAGTGAAAGGAAGCATGGTTTCTTCTGACATTATTGACGATGCTCAACTTCAATCGTGGTATAAACGCCGCCACGAACATTAAAGATAGCTGTGATTTTCAAATAGCGTGGATTCATGACTTTGATTAAATCAGAAGCCATCATATTGGTGACTTGTTCGTGAAAATGCCCTTCATCACGAAAGCTCCAGTAATAAAGTTTTAGCGATTTTAATTCCACACACAATTCATCAGGAACATAATCAATCTTAATTTCTGCAAAATCGGGTTGTCCTGTTTTGGGGCACAGGCAAGTAAATTCAGGGGAATCAATTTTGATATGATAATCACGCTCTGGATTTGGATTCGGGAAAACCTCCAATGTTTTGGAGGCTTGAGCCGTGGGTTTATTGCCCAATTGGGTCAGATTCTTGGTGAGTGACATGGTTAAACCTCAAAATGTTCGATAATATCAGAATAAATAGCTGTTAGTGTATCCAGTTCATGTATCGCGACACACTCATTGACTTGATGGATGGTGGAATTGCTCAAACCCAATTCAGCAACGGGCACATCTGCGGCAGCTAAAAAACGTCCATCGGATGTGCCGCCACCAGTATCACGAATGGTTGTGATGTCTGTGATGCGTTTAATCGAATCACATACAGTATCTAAAAATATGCCATCAGGGGTGGAAAAGGCTGTGGCAACATGATCGAAATCTATGGTTGCTTCACAGTCTTTGCATGCAGCTTCAATCAATGACTTTATTTGTTCAAAATTATTTCCTGGATTGTAGCGAATATCCAAGAATGCCTCGGCAGTGCCTGGAATGACGTTACTGGCACCTGTTCCAGCATTAAAATTGGTAATTTGGCATGATGTTGCCGGAAAACCTTTGGCGGCTTTTCCCCAATCAATGTTAGCAATGCGTGCCAAAGCTGGTGCAGCACGATGAATCGCATTATCAGCATCTTGTGGGTAGGCAGAATGTCCTTGTTTACCATGAACGGTGATACGTGCTTGCACCACACCACGGCGACCACGACGGATGGTATCGCCTACATCCTTTGAGCAAGATGGCTCACCAACAATGACTGCATCAGGCAATGTATTATTTTTCTGCATATATTCGACAATACGAATCGTGCCATCAATAGATTCACCTTCTTCATCAGAGGTAATCAATAATTGTAGTGTAGGTAAGGGTGTTTGTTGGGCGCAAAGTGTTGCAACCGCTGCTAACCAACAAGCAATGCCGCCTTTCATATCCTGTGCGCCACGACCGTGTAAGATGTTATCTTTAACCACGGCTTCAAAAGGCGGGTGTGTCCAAGCTTCGATTGGCCCAGTAGGTACAACATCGGTATGTCCTGCAAATGCCAATATTCCCTTTAATTCGCCGATTCGGGTATAAATACTATTGGTGATGCCACCTGTATCTACAGGAGTTTGTACAAAACCAAGTGGTGCCAACAATGATTCGATATAATTTTGGCAGCCAGCATCTTCGGGGGTGGGTGATTCGCGGCGAATCAGTTTGATGGCAATGTTGAGGGCAAGGCTAGTCATGGTGTTGTAATCCTTTCAAATGACTCGCATTGACGATGTATACCGTTAAAACAATATTGTTGCGTTGCCAGTTGTTCAATTTTTTCAATCGTGGCACAGTCTACGTGTTCAAAGGCTTCCATGAAAGTTGTCTTTTCTTTTTGCATACGTTTGTAGAGCTTTGCTTGGATGTTTAACTCGCTTTGAATATATTTCAACCATGTTTGAAATGCATGTTCTTGCTGATGTTCCGCATGATACCAAACAAAGGCAGATAAGGGTTTAGTATCAGGCATGGCAAGCTTTAAGCACTGTGATATTATCTCCATTTTCAAGTGATAATGGTGTCTTGTTTTCTACGGACTCGATGGGTAAATGAGCAATACCAAAGTGTCTGTTCTCAGTATTGCTAGCGGCTGAAGTAAGCATGCCTATCTTATGCTTATTGCTTTGAATGGGGTAGGGGACATTCGGTAAATTACCTTTTATTTTAACATGATACAGCTTCTTCTTAATGCCTTTTCTCCAATGCATGCGACTGGTGACTTCTTGTCCGACATAACAACCTTTATCAAAATTTACACCATTCATTTCGATTAAATTGGCATTCAATGGGTGTATTGAAGTATCCCAATCGCGTCCAAAACGGGGTGTTCCATAAACAATAGTAGCTTTTTCTAAGTCGTTTTCATCACATGTGCTGGAGATGTTTGCAAGTGCCTTATCAATATCTGTGTTCTTCATAATCATCCATGCACCTTGGCTGGCAGCCTCGCATATTGGTAGGCTAGCTTCGATAGGTTGAGTGATTTCCTGAATGATTTGTTTTGTAGCCTCACCTTGAATGGATAAAATACCCAATGCTTCAACGCGTCCCAAGCGAATATCATGACCCAATGCAAAACGGCGTAAACGCTCAACCAGTGTGACTGCATAAGTTGCTTGGGTGACCATGATAAACTCGCTACCCATGTCAATGATATGCATATCTGCAATCATTTTTCCTTGTGGGGTGAGTACAGCTGTATAGATAGGGTTACTCGGCGTGAGTAGCTTTATATCTTGGGTAATTTGACCCTGTAAATAATCACGAATGCCCTCACCAGAAGCTTTTAAGACTGCAAATGATGTGCGGTGGCAGCACAAGGTATGTGTTAAGGAATAGTCCATCATGGCGGTATGATGGACAGTCATGGTGATGAGTTCAAGCCTTGGAAAAATCATGTTATTAAACACATAAATGATGTGGGTTTGAATGGTTTCTCGGTTATTGCGAGTACTTGCATTTTAGTTTTAGGCTGATAATTTATCACCCTTAGGGAATGAAAGGGAGATGGGATGAAAGCATACACATATGTAAAAGGTACAATGTTGAGTTTTGCATTATTATTGTTGATATCAGCTCCGATATGGTCACCTACTACCATGCATTTGCAATACTCTCAAGCCGTTGCTGCGGAAAATTCAATGGCTAAAATTCAACTAATTTTGAAAAAGCTGCGTGGCTCTATGAGCAGTATGAAAGACTTTGATGAATTAGAGAAATCGGGTATGCCAAAAAAAGATGTGGATCGTATGCGTCGCGCCATGAGTCATAAAATTAATCAGTTAACAGACGAGGCTATTTCTTCTATTCAGTCGCTGTAATGCTTATCATTGTGTAGCAATTCTTCATGGTTTGTTTGTATGATAGTAGGCATCCAGTAAGGCAGCTTTTAGCTTAGCGTGGTCAGCTAACGATTCTATCCCCAAATGTTTTTTAGCAATGGATTGTATATGAGATAAGACCGCCAGTTGCTCCCTTGCTTTGATAAAAACATCAGCATCAAAATTACCATCATGGGTGTATTTAGCGGCTAGCCCTGTCGCGTGAGAAAAATAAATAGGTTCCATAACCATAACATCATATTCATAGCGATAGCGGTCTAATCCGTTCCTGTTTGCAAGAATATCGTACAACGGTTCTAATTCACATTGATGCTCATTTAGCCAAGTTTCTAAATCAATTTCTTCAGAAAACGTGAATTTTTCACCTTTAAAATAAAATTCAATACTGGCTGTGATTCGACTATCCATAATGCTGTGTGTCCTTTTACTTCAACTAAATGCGGCAGAGGCTATCATGTTGGCATGACGATTTCTTTTTCTTTTGCATCAACGCCGCATATTCATTTTGGTATAGGTCGGCGTAATGAGTTGCCTGATATCATTCGAGCTTATGGGCGTAAAGTGTTGTTGCTTACAGGCGGCAAGTCTTTTGAACAATCTCCCCTATGTCAGCGTTTATGGGACGGTTTAAGTGCTGCTTTTGATGTTCAACGCGTTGCTATTTTAGGTGAGCCATCGCCGCAAGTCGTGGATGCTGCTGTATCTCAATACCATGCTTGGGAACCTGATTGTGTGGTTGCACTTGGTGGTGGTAGTTGTGTGGACGCAGCCAAAGCAATTGCAGGATTATTGCCAAGTGGTGATTCGGTGATGGCGTATTTAGAAGGTGTGGGTGAAGGCAAAGTGTTTGCATCCAATACGACACCTTTTATTGCCTTGCCCACGACCGCAGGAACAGGTGGCGAAACCAGTAAAAATGCGGTGTTATCGGTGATTGGAGATGAAGGCTTTAAGAAATCTTTTCGCCATGAATCATTGGTTCCAAAGCATATTATTCTTGACCCTGAACTTACAATATCATGCTCTAAAGAAGTGACCGCGGCATGTGGTATGGATGCCTTTACTCAGCTTTTGGAATCGTATGTGTCCAGCAAAGCTAATCCGATGACCGATAGTCTTGCATGGAGTGGTTTGATGCATGTTCGTGATTCATTGTTGCAGGCTGTGGCACACGGTGATGATTTGAAAGCACGTTCGGGCATGTTATATGCCTCATCCATCTCTGGTTTAACCTTAGCCAATGCCGGACTTGGCTCTGTGCATGGTTTGGCATCGCCTTTTGGCGCATTTTTTCCCATAGCACATGGCGTTGTTTGTGGTGCATTACTTTATGATGCAACACGCATCAATATGGATGTTATGTCGGCTCGAGAACCATTCAATATAGCTTTGAGAAAATATGCTGATGTTGGGCGTATGATGTTTGATGATAAGACACTTGATGATCAGCTTGCACGCAATCAATTGTTAAAATTACTTAAAACTTGGTCAAAAGAGCTAAAAATGCCAAAATTATCAATTTATGGTGCTAAAAAAAGTGATATTTCGCGATTAATTGCCAATATAAGTGGTGGAAGTATGTCCACCAACCCTGTGGTTTTAACGGAAGTAGAGTTAACACAATTGATTGAAGCGGTATTATAGTTATGGCGGTTTATGCAGTAGGGGACATTCAAGGTTGTTATAAGCCATTGAAGCGTTTGTTGGACAAGGTGAAATTCAACCCGAAAAAAGATGTATTGTGGTGTGCTGGAGATTTGGTAAACCGTGGTCCAGATTCGTTAAAAACACTGCGGTTTCTAAAAAAACTGGGTGATAGCTGCGTGTGTGTATTGGGCAATCATGATTTACATTTGTTGGAGCGTTCCTGTGGTGGACGCGATTATAAACGTGATACCTTTGATGAGATATTGGCTGCCAAAGATAAAGATGAGTTGTTGGATTGGTTAAGGCATAGACCGCTCATCCATAGCGACAAGAAGTTGGGTTGGTGTATGCTGCATGCAGGTTTGCACCCTCAATGGACATTAAAAGAGACGAAAAAACGTGCCAAAGCTGTTGAGGCTGTATTGCGCGGTGATGATTGGCAGGCATTTTGTATGCATCTGCATCATGCAGAGTTTTCTGAGCGTGAACCCAAAGGCTCTGGTCTATCGTCATTGATTTTTACGACAGCAGTATTAACCCGTACACGGTATTGCACGGCAGATGGTTCTTTCAATTGGCATATACGTACAGGTGAGGCAGAGAAAGAATGTGAAAAAGCCTGGTTTTCTCATGAAAACCTTGCGTGGCGTAAAAAATATCGTGTTGTGTATGGGCACTGGGCTGCCAAAGGCTTGGTTTTGGATCAGCCACATGTATTGGGTTTGGATTCTGGCTGTGTGTGGGGTGGTGGCTTGAGCTTGGCACGTTTGGATGCTGATGAGCCTGTCATTATGACTGTGAAAGATTAAAATTCCTAGAAAAGTCTTTTGAATGTATAATGGAAAATGTTGACTTGGCAGAGTAATTCACATGAGTGCTTTTATGCTGACCCGCTTCGGGTTATGCTTCGCGATTAGACGGGTGAGCATCAGATTGTTCTGACTTGCCCGTTTTCTGTGTTATGTGAAGTTTACACATGTAAACACACAGAAAATCCAGTTTTAGGAGTTGCCGCCTCCATGCCACGTTGTACTGATATTCAATCGATTATGATTTTGGGGGCAGGCCCCATTGTGATTGGTCAAGCTTGCGAGTTTGATTATTCTGGAGTTCAGGCTTGTAAAGCACTGAAAGAAGACGGTTTTCGCGTTATTCTTGTGAATTCCAATCCTGCAACCATTATGACAGACCCAGAGTTTGCCGATGCAACCTATATCGAGCCTGTGACTTGGGAAGTTGTTGCGAAAATCATTGAAAAAGAACGCCCCGATGCGATTTTGCCAACCATGGGTGGGCAAACAGCATTAAACTGCGCACTTTCATTGAATAAACATGGCATACTTAAGAAATTTGGCGTGAAATTGATTGGTGCGCAACCAGAAGCCATTGATAAAGCTGAAGATAGGTTGTTGTTTAAAGAATGCATGGATCGTATTGGTCTTGAAATGGCACGAGGCGGTTTTGCCCACTCCATGCAAGAAGCCCGTGATTTGGCTGATGATATTGGTTATCCGATTATTATTCGTCCATCCTTTACCTTGGGAGGCTCTGGCGGCGGAATTGCTTATAATCCTGAAGAGTTTGAATATATTGCGAACTCAGGCATAGAAGCTTCACCAACGGATGAAATTCTTGTAGAAGAATCCATTATTGGTTGGAAAGAATATGAGATGGAAGTGATGCGTGATCATGCTGATAACTGCGTGATTATTTGCTCTATTGAGAATTTTGATGCCATGGGTGTGCATACTGGTGATTCAATTACTGTTGCACCAGCGCAAACATTAACGGATAAAGAATATCAACGTATGCGTAATGCTTCCATCGCAATCCTTCGTGAAATTGGCGTAGAAACTGGCGGTTCAAACGTTCAGTTTGCCGTGAACCCTGTAGATGGTCGTTTGATTGTTATTGAAATGAATCCGCGTGTATCGCGCTCCTCTGCTTTGGCATCCAAAGCGACAGGTTTTCCGATTGCCAAGATTGCTTCGAAATTAGCAGTCGGTTATACGCTTGATGAAATTAAAAATGACATCACGGGTGAAACCTTTGCGGCATTTGAGCCTAGCATTGATTATGTGGTCACCAAATTGCCACGTTTTGCCTTTGAGAAATTCCAAGGTGCCGATAATCGTTTAACCACACAGATGAAATCTGTGGGTGAGGTGATGGCGATTGGCCGTACATTTACTGAAAGCTTGGGTAAGGCCATGCGTGGACTGGAAGTGGATTCGTGTGGGTTCGATAAATCTGCACCTGCTGATATGGATGAAACTATTTTCTTGCAAGAGAAATTGGCTGTACCTGGTACTGATAGACTTTGGTGGATGGGCGAAGCTTTGCGGGCAGGTTGGTCTGAAGAAAAAGTCTTTGATGTAACCAAGGTTGATTCGTGGTTTGTACGTGAGTTGGCTGCCATTATTGAATTGGAACAATCATTGGCAGGGCGTAATATTGCTGATTTATCTGCTGCTGATTGGAGAAAAGCCAAGCGTGAGGGTTTATCTGATCAACGTTTGGCAATGTTATTAAATAGCGATGAGCAAACAGTGGCGTCTAGCCGTACTAAGTTAGGCATTACACCCGTATTTAAACGTGTGGATACATGTGCAGCTGAATTTGAAGCCAAAACACCGTATATGTATTCAACCTATGAAGATGAGTGCGAGGCTTTACCCACAAATAAGAAGAAAATTATGGTGCTTGGTGGTGGCCCGAACCGTATTGGACAAGGCATTGAGTTTGATTATTGCTGTGTTCATGCTGCTTTTGCATTGTCGGAAGATGGTTTTGAAACCATTATGGTGAACTGTAATCCTGAAACAGTTTCAACAGATTATGACACATCCGATAGGTTGTATTTTGAGCCGCTTACCTTTGAAGATGTGATGGCGATTGTAGCTGTTGAAAATCCTACGGGTGTGATTGTGCAGTTTGGTGGACAGACGCCATTGAAACTCGCTGAATCATTGCAAGCTGCAGGCGTGCCGATTATTGGCACCAGCCCTGATATGATTGATTTGGCAGAAGATCGCGAACGTTTCCAAAAGCTTTTACATGATTTAAAACTTCTCCAACCAGAAAATGGTACCGCTCGCTCTACCGAAGAAGCTGTATCTGTTGCTAATGAAGTTGGCTATCCTGTTGTTGTTCGCCCATCGTATGTATTGGGTGGTCGTGCCATGCAAATTGTTCATGATGACGCTGGACTTTTGCGATATATGAATGAAGCGGTACAAGCCTCTCCTGATCATCCAGTATTGTTGGATAGGTTTTTAAATCAGGCGATTGAATTGGATGTTGATGCTTTGTGCGATGGTAAACGTGTGGTGATTGGCGGTATCATGGAGCATATTGAAGAGGCGGGTGTGCATTCGGGCGACTCATCGTGTTGTTTGCCACCACATTCCATTTCCGATGCCATGGTCGCAGAGGTGATACGGCAAACCAAAGCCTTGGGTATGGCATTGAATGTATTTGGACTGATGAATATTCAGTTCGCATTGCAAGGTGAGACACTGTATGTGTTGGAAGTAAACCCACGTGCTTCGCGTACGGTACCATTTGTTTCTAAAGCAACAGGTGTTCCTCTAGCTAAAATGGCTGCGCGCATTATGTCAGGGCAAAGTTTGGATGATTTAGGCATTGATGAAGTCAAACAACCTTCGACATTCCGTGCAGTGAAAGAAGCAGTATTCCCATTTGTGAAGTTCCGTGGTGTGGATCCGTTGTTGAGCCCAGAAATGAAATCAACCGGTGAAGTAATGGGTATTGCCAAGGAATTTCCAGCGGCATTTGCCAAAGCGCAATTGGCTGGTGGCTCACGTTTGCCAGATGTTGGGCGTGCTTTTGTTTCTGTTCGGGAAGCGGATAAACATCGTGTGGTAGAGTTGTCTAAAATGCTGGTTGATGCAGGGTTTGAAGTATTGGCTACCGAAGGCACATGCAATACGTTGGCAGAGGCAGGTGTAGTGAGTACAAAAGTGGCAAAAGTGATTGATGGTGTTCGCCCACATATTGTGGATAAATTATTATCTGATGAAGTGAATTTTATTGTCAATACAACTGAAGGTGAACGCTCGATTGCGGATTCAAAATCCATTCGTCAGGCAGCATTGGATAAGGGTATTGTGTATTTTACAACCATGGCAGGTGGATTGGCAGCTGCGCAATCCATGGCAAGTCATGACGATGTTACGACAGTGAAAAGTATTCAAGATTATCATAAAGGTGAGGCATAATATGCAACGTGTCCCAATGACCAAACAAGGCGCAGAGAAATTACGCGAAGAATTGGCTTATACTAAAGGTGTTAAAAAACACGAGATTATTGCTGCTATTGAAGAAGCGCGTGCGCATGGTGATTTATCTGAAAATGCTGAATACCATGCGGCCAAAGAAGAGCAGGGTATGAATGAGGCCCGCATTAATATTTTGGAAGATAAATTAGCCAGAGCAGAGATTATTGATCCTTCAACTATGGATACGGATAAAATTGTATTTGGTGCCAAGGTTGAGTTGATTGATGCTGAAACTGAAAAGTCTGTGTCATACCAGATTGTTGGTGAAGATGAGGCAGATTTATCGCAAGGTAAAATCTCTATTACATCACCGATTGCACGTGCCTTGATTGGCAAAGAAGAAGGCGATGAAGCAATTGTGCGTGCGCCAGGTGGTGAGCGTGAATATGAAATTGTGAGTGTGGTGTACTCATAATGGCTATGCATGCTGCTTGCGTACGCATGGGGGCGCTCAGACTTTGTCTGGCGATGATACTTGGTTTGTTGCTGGTATCGGGCTATGTGGTGGCACCCATACTCTTTGCCAAGGCTGATAGTTCGATGCAAGCAGGCATGTTGGCTGGACACATCTTTCATATGGTGAATATGGGCGTGTTATTTTTAGCAGCCGCAGTGGCATCATTTTGGATGCGCTCGCACACAGCAGGACGTTTGAACTGGATATTGTTATTGCTGATTGCTGTATTGATTTCTATTAATGAGTTTGGCATTTCACCTTTGATACAAGCGATCAAAGATAGTGCAGGTGCCATTGATGCATTGGCAAAAGATGATCCACAACGTGTGCAATTTGGTATCTATCATGGTGTGAGTGCAGTGTGTCATTTACTGGCAACATTGATGGCTGCCTTACTTGTTGCTTTAGGCGGAAAATCCTGCAAAACCAAGTGTAAGCATGACTAAAGTTACCGACTGGCTTAACCAACGTATGGCTGATACGCAGCTTATGATGTTGTTGGCTTCATTGTTTGGTATTTTTACCTTGGTATGGCTATTGGGCGATGTTTTGGCGCCAGTAATATTTGCCATTGCTCTAGCTTATGTATTGGACGGTATTGTACAATTATTGGTGCGTTTGCACATGCCTCGATTGCTGGCTGTGATTTTAGTATGTGTCGGCGCATTGTTAATGGTGTTGTTTACCATGCTTGCCGTATTACCATTGTTGACCGAACAAATCATGCGTTTGGTTCAGCATATCCCTCAGTATGTCACATCATTGCGCACCTTTTCGCATGAGATACAAACCAATTATGCCGAGTGGATCAATCCAGATATTTTGCAACAAATGATTGCTAGTGTATCCAAAAAAGCCCAAGAATGGGGCGGGGCAGTTGTTTCGATGTCGCTGTCATCGATTCCCAACCTTATTGCCTTGTTGGTATATGCTGTTTTGGTGCCTGTATTGGTGTTCTTCTTATTGAAAGATAAAGATAATATTCTTACTTGGGGCAAAGGCTTCTTGCCGCGCGAACGTTCTTTATTGGGGCGTGTATGGCGTGAATTGGATATGCAAATTGGCAATTATATACGTGGTCGTTTTTGGGAATCATTTATGGTGGGCTTTGTTATGTGGCTTACGTATGTGATGATGGGGCATGAATATGCGTTGTTGTTGGGGGTCTTGACAGGTATTTCTGTATGGATTCCATTTGTTGGTGCTGCAGTTGTAGCTTTGCCTGTATTGTTGTTATCCTTTTTCCAATGGGGAATCGCAGATATGACCGTTTATGCGGTGCTGGCTTATGCGATTATCCAATTGATTGATGCCAATGTTGTGATTCCTTGGTTGTTTTCTGAGGTTGTAAATCTGCATCCGATTGCCATTATCGTGGCAGTGTTATTTTTTGGTAGTTTGTGGGGAATTTTGGGCGTGTTTATTGCCATTCCTATGGCTGCTTTGGTACAAAGTGTATTGATTATCATTGCTGAACGAAGCACCCAACCTGTGACATAGATTTAAGAAATTGTTTTTTCCAATAAAATTAAAAAAGAGGATTTAATACTATGACAAGATTATTTAATTTTAGTGCAGGCCCAGCCATGCTACCAACTGCTGTTATCAAGCGTGCACAGCAGGAAATGTTGGATTGGAATGGTTCAGGCATGTCGGTTATGGAAATGAGTCATCGCGGTAAAGAATATATGTCGATTGCTTCAAAAGCCGAACAAGACTTACGCGATGTAATGACTATTCCTGACAACTATAAAGTCTTATTTCTCCAAGGTGGTGCATCGTTACAATTTGCCATGGTTCCGTTTAATTTATTGGCAGGTAAGCAAAGTGCTGATTATATTAATACAGGTGTATGGTCAAAGAAAGCCATTGCCGAAGCTAAGCGTTACTGTGATGTGAATATTGCAGCAGATACTTCAAGCAATGGTTTTACCACTGTGCCAACACAAGTCGAATTAAAATTAAATCCTGATGCAGCTTATGTGCATTATACACCCAATGAAACCATTGGCGGTGTTGAATTTGATTATATCCCAGAGACAGGCGATGTGCCTCTTGTTGCCGATATGTCTTCAACCATCCTTTCGCGTCCCATTGATGTTTCTAAATTTGGTGTCATTTATGCAGGTGCGCAAAAGAATATTGGCCCTGCTGGTTTGGCAATTGTGATTATTCGTGAAGATTTGTTGGGAAATGCACCAGAGAGTACACCCGCGATGTTGAATTATGAAATTGCTGCTAGCAATGGCTCGATGTATAACACACCAGCAACATACAGTTGGTATATGGCAGGCTTGGTGTTTGAATGGATTAAAGAGCAGGGTGGGCTTCAAGCCATGGGAGAAATCAACCAACGCAAGGCAGAGAAATTGTATGCAGTTATTGATAACAGTGCTTTTTATGCTAACCCAGTGCCAAAACACAACCGTTCTTGGATGAATGTGCCGTTTACATTGCCCGATGCCGATTTGGATGCAGATTTCCTTGCTGGCGCAGCAGAGAAAGGATTAATTACACTCAAAGGACATCGTTCTGTGGGTGGTATGCGCGCAAGTATTTACAATGCTATGCCTGAAGAAGGTGTGGATGCACTTGTTGCTTATATGGAAGAGTTTGAAAAGAACCAAAGTTTATAGGTTTAAAGCAGTTAAAGTAAAAGCCCTTTGTGAAAGCAGGGGGCTTTTTTATTTTCGTTTGACCTACACAACCAAGCTTATAGGCTCTCACCGCAATCCGTTGCTGATTCTTGATGAGATTGCACAGAAGCATACCTATGGCTAACGGAGCATCACCCATGAAACAATCTTGCCCTAAAGTTTGGATTGCCGATAAAATGAGCCAACGTGCCATTGAAGTGTTTCGTTCGCGCGGCATTGAAGTGGATTATAACCCTGGCTTATCGGTTGAAGAACAAATCAAAATTGCGGGTCAGTATGATGGTATTGCAGTGCGCTCATCCACGACACTTAAAGCTGAACTTTTAGATGCCGCAGAAAATATCAAAGTGATTGGTAGGGCAGGCATTGGTGTGGATAATATTGATGTGCAGACATGTTCTCGCCGTGGTGTGGTGGTGATGAACACGCCTTTTGGTAACACAATCACCACAGCGGAATTGGCTGTGGCGCATATCGTTGCAGCTGCGCGTCAGATTCCACAAGCCACAGCATCAACACGGGATGGTAAATGGGAAAAAGCATCATTTATGGGCATGGAGTTGACTGGCAAAAAAGCTGGTGTGATTGGTGCGGGAAATATTGGTGCGATTGTTTGTGACCGTTTGAAAGGGCTGCATATGTCGGTCTATGTTTATGATCCATTTATTTCCGATGAACGTGCTTCTGCTATGGGTGTAACCAAGATTGATACCGTAGCCGAATTGGCACAACTGGTGGATATATTGACCATTCATGTGCCATTGCTGGATGTAACACGTAATTTAATCAATGCGGATATTCTGAAAAACATGAAAAAAGGCTCGATTCTTGTGAACTGTGCCCGTGGTGGTATTGTGGATGAGAAGGCTTTGTATAAAGTCTGTAAATCTGGGCACTTACGCGCCGCTGCTCTTGATGTGTATGAAGATGAGCCAGCCAGAGATAACCCATTATTTGAATTGGATAATGTGACTTTCACGCCACATATCGGTGCGTGCAGTGATGAAGCACAGGAAAATGTTGCTGTGCAAGTTGCTGAGCAAATGTCGGACTATTTATTGACTGGTAGTGTCAGCAATGCTGTGAATGTGCCATCACTCTCGGAAGAAGAAGCGGCAGCATTGCTTCCTTATATGTCGCTTTCTGAAAAATTAGGGCAATTTATGGGGCAGGTAATGCGCCCTGGTTATAGCAAGCTTACGGTGCGTTTTGAGGGTGCTGTGAGCAAGTTAAACCGCCAGCCTTTACTCAATGCAGTATTACAAGGTTTGTTATCGCGTAGTATGGATGAAGTGAATGTTGTGAATGCCATGGTGCTGGCAAAAGAGCGCGGTATTGAAATAGAAGACGTATCATGCGATACATCGGATCACTTCGCTAGCCTCATTCGTTTGGAATTGACGGGTGATGATGGACATCGTTGTGTATCGGGCACGGTATTTGATGGTACACGTGCGCGTTTGGTGAGCATTGATGATTGTGAGATTGAAATGGCTCCTGCAGGGCGTTTATTATTTATTGAAAATCGTGATAAACCAGGTGTGGTTGCTGCAATGGGTTCGATTTTAGCCGATGAAAATATCAATATTGGCGATTTCCGTTTGGGTCGTCGTGAAGGTAAGGCTGAAGCGGTTGCTTTGGTGGGTATTGATTCTGAACCGAGTGCGAACGTTATCGAAAAACTTGAAGCATTGGAAAATGTGGTGACCGTACGTTACGTTTCTTTGGAGGATGTGTGAGTGTATTAAAACCAATCCTTGGTCTTGAGGATGCTTTTGGAGAGCAGGCAAGTCATTTGCGCGCTTTGCAATTTCAGTTGTTTGAAATTTATAATAAAGCGGGTTTCTCCGAAGTTATTCCACCACTGGTAGAGCGTCCGCAATCGTTGGTTTCTGGTGCTGGGCGTTTTTTATCCGATCAAACCTTGGTTTTTTCAGATCCTGCCGATGCTGGGCAATTAGCGATTCGCCCTGATATAACGCCACAGGTAGCGCGCATTGCTGCTACGCGTATGCAATCTTCTGATGCATTGAAATTATATTATTCAGGGCAAGTGATGTTGGCGCGACCTGATGCTCGTTCTGGCTCTAGGCAGCAATGGCAGACAGGTGTGGAGTATTTGGGTGTATCAGGCGAAGCTGGGGATGTGGAAGTCATGCATCTTGCGGGTCTTTCTATGCAAGCAGCAGGTTTTTCTTCACCGGTATTGCAGGTAGGGCATATGGGGCTTATTAGTGCACTGACTGAGGGCAGCGAAACAACACTTGAAACTTGGGTAAAAACCTTATCAAGACGCTCTCCAGAAGATATGCTAAACCAGCTCGCTAATGAAGATTTGCCGCAAGTTAATAAAGACGCATTGATGGCATTGGCAGCAGGGCAGGGCGATGATGTTTGGTTGGCTGAGATTGCAAATCAAATCAATGATGATTTTGCAACGGCTGCACAAGAGCTTTTGCAATTGGTGCAAACAGTTGAATCTCGTTTGGTTGGTGAAGTAACTATTCAGATTGAAGTCGCGGTTGTGCCACGCTTTTTGTACCATAGTGGTATGGTGTTCAGTGGTTTTGCCGATGGCTCATCGCGTGCTTTATTGCATGGCGGACGTTATGATGAAATGATGAAAGCACATGGTCGTGCCATGCCAGCAACGGGTTTTTCGTTTGACCTATGGGCTTGGCTGTAAGCAATTGAGTGTAGATTTTTAATAGTTTTTCCGCCTTTTAAGGCGAATTGGGGATAAGATGACAAATACAGTAGCGATTGGTATTCAATGGGGTGATGAAGGCAAGGGAAAAGTTGTCGACTTGCTTGCGCCTAAGATGGATGTTGTAGCACGTTTCCAAGGTGGTCCAAATGCAGGGCATACCTTGGTAATTGGTGACCAGAAGACTGTATTGAATCATATTCCATCGGGTATTTTGCATAGTAATATTCTTAGCCTAATTGGTAATGGTACCGTCGTTGACCCATTTCGTTTGGTGGAAGAGTTGGACATGCTTTTGGCTGCGGATATTCCAGTCAATGATAGGTTGCGTATTTCTGACCGCTGTCAGCTTATTCTGCCATATCACCGTGCTTTGGATGCGGCGCGTGAAGCCGCAAAGGGTAAAGGCAAGATTGGTACAACAGGGCGTGGTATTGGCCCATGTTATGAAGATAAAACGGCACGTCGTGGTATTCGCCTAGTGGATTTGAATGCGAATGATTTGGATGCGCGTATTGACGAGAATCTTCGTTATGTGAATTTTATGCTGGTGGAATTTTTGGGTGCCGAAGCAGTATCCAAAGAATCTGTTGTAAAAGCCTTGGATTTGGCGCGTGAACGTTTGTTACCATTGGCTGCAGATGTTCCATTGATTCTTCATCAGAATATTAAAGCTGGTAAAAATATTCTTTATGAAGGTGCGCAAGGTTCAATGTTGGATGTTGATCATGGTACTTATCCATTTGTAACCTCATCAAACACCGTTTCAGGTGCTGCTCTTGCTGGTCTTGGTGTTGGACCAAAAGAAGTGCATGAGGTACTTGGTATTTGTAAAGCCTACACCACTCGCGTAGGTGCAGGGCCTTTCCCAACAGAGCTTTATAATGCCGATGGTATGTGTGATATAAAAAAAGCAGGCAAACATATGGCTGAAAAAGGGCAAGAATTTGGTGCAACCACGGGTCGCCCTCGTCGTACAGGTTGGTTTGATGCTGTTGTGGTGCAACATGCTGTACGCATCAACGGCGTGACTGGTTTGGCAGTTACTAAGTTGGATGTCTTGGATGGCTTGGAAGAAGTGAAGTTATGTATTGCTTATGAACGCAATGGTGAACGTTTGGAATCTATTCCTGCATGTGCCAAAGCGTTGGATGAATGTACACCCATTTATGAAACATTGGCCGGTTGGTCTGACAACACTTTTGGTTTGAAAGATGTGACTCAGCTTCCTGATGCAGCGAAAGCATTGCTCAAACGTATTGAAGAAGTATGTGCTTGCCCTGTAACGATGTTATCAACAGGTCCTGATCGCGATCATATTTGTCATCTATAAATCATTGCGTTTGAGGTAAGTGGTAATATATGGATTATGATGAGTTACTAAGTATTCATAAAAAAGCATTTGCACTCAATGATAAGGAAAAACTTATTTTGGAGAGTTTTGCGTTTTCAAGATGGTGATATTTCTGTAAAATCAGGTTCAGTATTAGCATTTTGCGGCTTAATTATTGCAACATCCATTGTTCAACTTACTGCTTCAAGCGATTCATATATTTTCATACTAAAAGATAGCTTTTCTTGGTATATTAATGGCGTAGGATTGATGTTGCTTTTTTTAAGTGCAGGCGTTTGTTTGAGAGCTTTAACGGTATCTCCAAGCTATTCAAAAGATGGGAAAGAAAGAAGCACTTGTTCAATTTTATACTTTATGTATCTTGCGAAAGAAGCTTGTTTCTTTCTCTGTGAAACTAACGGCATTTGGCTCACTCTGTGTGTTGATTTCACTTTTATTGAGTACTCTGTAAATAATTAGAAAAATATGCTTTAAAACAGGTTTTGCAGAAGTAAGGTGTCAGTAGTGCGGGGTGTTTAACAGAGACACTATCAATTTTAGCATCACTCATGCATGATTAGAAGACTTACAAACAATGATACGTTGAGTTCTAAACAAGTTATTTATCCCACAGTTTTTGCCAGTGTTCTTATAAGATAATCTTCGCTATCATGCGCATCCGCACAACGCAGGTTGATAGTTTCGGAGTGAGCAATATGGAAGCAAGTATTGAAGTAACAAAGGTTGAGCATGAGGCGCGTCAGCCTTATCCAAACTCGAAGAAAGTGTATATTGAAGGTTCTCGCCCTGATATTCGCGTGCCCATGCGTGAAATTTCCTTAGCGGATACGACATTAAAAGATGGTGTGGAAAAGAATCATCCGATTTTGGTCTATGATACATCCGGTCCTTATACCGATCCTGATGTTGAGCTTGATGTGCAAAAAGGCTTGCCAGATGTGCGCACGCCTTGGATTGAAGAGCGTGAAGATACTGCCTTTTTAACGGGTCTATCCTCTAAATATGGCAATGAACGCAGGGATGATGAAAGCATCGATCATCTAAGGTTTGAGCATTTAAAACAACCGCGTAAAGCAAGAGTTGGTAAGAATGTTTCTCAAATGCATTATGCACGTCAGGGAATCGTTACACCTGAAATGGAATATGTGGCAATTCGTGAGAATCAAAAACGTGAACATTTGCGAGAAATCACCAAACAGCATCCGGGTCATTCATTCGGCGCAAGCATTCCGCATGTGATTACCCCTGAATTTGTGCGTGATGAAGTAGCGCGCGGTCGTGCGATTATCCCTGCCAATATCAATCATCCAGAACTTGAACCGATGATTATTGGTCGTAATTTTTTGGTTAAAATCAATGGTAACATTGGTAACTCTGCTTTGGGCTCATCCATTGAAGAAGAAGTGGATAAAATGACTTGGGCGACCCGTTGGGGCTCGGACACCATCATGGATTTATCAACAGGTAAAAATATCCATGAAACACGCGAATGGATTATTCGCAATTCCGCTGTGCCGATTGGTACAGTACCGATTTATCAAGCACTTGAAAAAGTAGATGGCGTGGCAGAAGATTTAACATGGGAAATTTTCCGTGACACTTTGATTGAGCAAGCCGAGCAGGGCGTGGATTATTTCACTATTCATGCGGGTGTATTGCTGCGTTATGTACCACTTACTGCCAAACGCTTGGCTGGTATTGTTTCGCGTGGCGGTTCAATTATGGCTAAATGGTGTTTGTCGCATCATAAAGAGAACTTTTTGTATACCCACTTTGAAGAAATATGCGAAATCATGAAAGCCTATGATGTGTCGTTCTCCTTGGGTGATGGTTTGCGCCCAGGTGCGGTTGCAGATGCCAATGATGAAGCTCAATTGGGTGAACTTAAAACATTGGGTGAGCTTACCCAAATCGCTTGGAAACATGATGTGCAGGTGATGATTGAAGGTCCTGGTCATGTGCCGATGCAAATGATTAAAGAGAACATGGATTTGCAGCTTGAATATTGCGATGAAGCACCATTTTATACGCTTGGGCCATTAACCACGGACATTGCACCTGGTTATGACCATATCACTTCTGGTATCGGTGCGGCTCAAATTGGTTGGTATGGTTGTGCCATGCTTTGTTATGTCACGCCGAAAGAGCATTTGGGTCTGCCGAATCGTGATGATGTGAAGACAGGGGTGATTACCTATAAAATCTCTGCCCATGCAGCCGATTTAGCCAAAGGGCATCCCGGCGCACAACAGCGTGATGATGCATTATCCAAGGCACGTTTTGAGTTCCGTTGGGAAGACCAGTTTAATTTAAGCCTTGATCCCGATACAGCCAAAGCATACCACGATGAAACCTTGCCAAAGGATTCAGCAAAAGTGGCACATTTTTGCTCGATGTGTGGACCAAAATTCTGTTCAATGAAGATTACGCAAGATGTGCGTGATTATGCCGCAGAGCATGGTTTTGATGGCTCCGAAGGTATTGAAGACGCGATTGAAGAAGGTATGAAAGAACAGGCGGAGACCTTCAATGAAAAGGGTGGCGAAATCTACCATAAAGCTTAAGCAGTTATTACTGCTTGGTATATTTATTTTCGCGGCATTCCCGCGCAGGCGGGAATCTAGGATTTACTGTCTACCCGATCAGGTCGGGTATGACGGGATGACTTATGCATAGTTTTCCTAGTTTTTTTAAGTGAATATTTTGTATGGCTTGGCAGCAGAATTTGTGCTGATAGACTATAATATTATCGCTAGATTGATAGGAGGCAGAGATGCTAAAAGCCCGTGATATTATGAATGCTGAACCACCTTATTGTGACTTGGATACCTCGATTCAGGATGTTTCTAAGCGTTTTGCTGAAGAAGAAATATCAGGCATGTTGGTTTTGGATGATGATAAACGCTTGCTGGGTGTGATTACTGAAAGTGATTTGATTGATCAACAGGCTAAGTTGCATTTGCCTACTGCGATAGCTGTATTTGATATGGTGATTCCGTTAGGTGAAGAAAAGTTTGAACGAGAGCTTTCTCGTATGCAGGCAATGACAGCGGAAAATTTAATGTCGATGGATGTGCGCAGTGTCGATGTGAATACAGATTTGGCTGAAATTGCCAGCTTGATGGGTGAGGTGGATGTCCATCATTTGCCTGTACTTGAAGATGGTACTGTGGCGGGTTTAATTTCAAGACGTGAAATTATTCAGGCATTGGCTGGGAAACTCTCTTAACTAAGTCCGACCTAGATAAATGCTAATGAAAGCTGTCATCTCGACCGAAGCAGAGAGATTTATTTCACAACACATTGATAATAAAGATCTTTCGACTTCGCTCAAGATGACCAATGGTGTCAAATAGCGTTAATCATTGGGAATGACAGAGGAATAACGTTTGCAGAAAATACTCAACAATGAACAAGAAACCTGTGCTTTTGCGCAGCAATTAGCCAAAACATTAAAATTCGGTGATGTGATTGCATTGTCGGGCGATTTGGGTGCGGGTAAAAGTGTATTTGCGCGGGCTTTGATGCGGGCTTTGGGCGTGAAAGATGAAGCTTTGCCGAGTCCTACCTACGCCATTATCCAAGAGTATGAAGGCGTACTTGCCTCGGGCGAGCCTTGCAAAGTGGCGCATATGGATTGGTATCGCCTAGAACATGCCGAAGAAGTTGAAATGTTGGGCGTGCGGGAGTTCTTTGAAGCGCCTTGGATTTCAATTATTGAATGGCCTGAAAGAGCCATGAATACTTTTCCAGCCTCGTTGACACATATTACGTTACGTTATGTCGAACGTGATATGGATCAACGTTCGATTGAAGTAGGCTAAATATAATCTATAAAAATAACATAAGTTTAAATTTATATGTTTTTTTGATAAATTTTAGTTATTTCCATATATTTTACTATTTTATATCTTATAAAATAGGCTTTTTAAGCATTGTTGGCTAAGTTAAATTGAAATATTTTAAATCAATCGAGTCTGACCCTATTGATTATGTCTGAATTTTTCTTGTTAGCTGTTGGCAATAACATTGTGTTTTGTATTAAGCATTTCTAGTAAATATTCTTCTATTGCTGGGGCTTCAAATCCAACATTTATTGGAAGAGGAATCGTTGTTATATATTTACAGTCAGATGACTCAGCTGTTTTGGAATTCCATTTCACATCAAATCTAGCACTAAGGCGTGAACCAATATTATGTGATGCCTTTCCAATATAAGAAACTAATTTATCTGAATCTAAAAACACATACACGCCAGGTTTTTCATTGCTCGGCCATGAAGCTCTAAATTGTGTGGATATATCGAGCAAGTCAGTTAATTTCAATTTACCGTGTGGTCGGATGTTTATGATTAAACTCATTTAGAACTATTTTTAAAGCATTGAATGTAGAAAGTGTCAATTTACATATTCCCTCTTTATGTACAGCTAACGCCCTGCATAACCTGACGGTTTTACACAGAGCAGAACGAAGTGGCGCGGCGTGTAAAACCGGTCAGCGTTTATGCAATTGTTAGGCTTTTTACAGCCAATATTTTGGATAGCTCCGATCCTTAGAAATATTGTTGTAAAAAAGGGCTACTAGCACTAATAGGATAGCACCAATCAATGTTGGGGTTAATAGAAACTCCCAGTTTGCACCAACTAGAAATACAATAAACGGATTTGAACCCGCAGGTGGATGTGGAACCCTCAATAGTTGCATGACTGAAAGTGCCGTTGCTAAAGATAAGGCCATGCTCCACCAGTCTGGGCTAACAAAATGCAAGAATACTAAACCAGTTAGTGTTGATACAAAATGTCCGCCAATCACATTTCGAGGCTGTGCAAATGGGGTATCAGGGAGTATGAATAATACGAAGATGGATGCCCCAAACGAACCTAAAACTAACGGTTGTTTGGTATAGTAAGCCAATGAACCAACTACGGTCGCAGCCAAAAAAGCCCCAAACCAAATAAAACCTACCTGGCTTAAAGGTGGTGAAGGTGGTAATGGTGTAGACAAACCTTTGAATTTTTGAAAATATGACATGGTATTTCTCCTCTTTTAGATAACAAACGGTTGTTTGGTATAGATAGCAAATATTTTACGGCAGAAAATCGATAATTGCCTTGTTTTGAATTTTAAAGGGATCTGGTTTCCCATATATACGCATTAACATGATGCTACCTTGCGTGGCTGATACAATTTGCATAGCTTTTTCCTTGGCCTGTTTTTCTCCGATTTCAGGTTTTAATATTTGATAAATAGCTTCTTCCCAGTTTTTGAAATACTCAATAATTTCATTCTTAAACAAAGGAATATTATTTGATATTTCCAATGCAAAGTTACCCAATAGGCACCCCCCTTCGCTATTCATAAAATATTCTTCAACCTTTTTAGTGAACAAAATCAATTTATCTTTAGGGGATAGCTGTTTTGTGTAGGCAATTGAAAATATTTCTCTATTAAAATACTCATGAATATATTTCAGGCATTCCAAAGCTAATTCTTCTTTGCTTTTAAAGTGATGATAAATACTTCCTTTGATTAAACCGCAAGCTTCTCCAATAGTTGCCATCGTCGTACTGTTGTAGCCATGTACTTTGAACAAGTGAATGCTCTTTTGGATTATTGATTCTCTATTTGTCTTTATTACTGGCATAACCATTTACCAAACGGGAGTTTGGCATAGTATAAATGATAACGGTAGTTTTGTGAAGCCTAACAATCCCAATCGCAGGAATCGTTGTCCTCATATTTTCTATACTTATACGGACATATTTTCCTTGATATTGGATATTAAGGGCAAAACAAGGATAATCTGTAGCATTAAGCATTTTCATAACACCATCGTGAATAAAAGGGAATCGAGCGTCAAGGCATGTTTGTTTGTAGTTTGTAAAGGGATAAAAAAAAGGCCGCTAAACAGCGACCTTTTTTGAAATGATACATCATGCTTATTTTGCAGGTAAGCCCGAGCTTCCCATCAAATATTCGTCGATACCACGGGCACATTGACGACCTTCGTTAATGGCGCGAACCACCAATGATTGACCACTACGCATATCACCCGCAGAAAAGACTTTTTCAAGGCTGGTTTGATAATCCGATGTATTGGCAGATACATTGCCACGACCATCTTTTTCCAATGCCAATTCTTCAATCATGCCTTCATGCACAGGATGCAAGAAACCCATAGCAAGGAATACAGCATCAGCTTGTAAGGTGAAATCAGAGCCTTCGATTTCTGTCATATTCCAACGACCATCCGTATTGACCCATTCAACACGCGCACATTCAATGGCAGTTACCTTGCCATTTTCACCCACAAAACGTTTGGTAGTGATGGCGAAATCACGCTCACAACCTTCTTCTTGCGAGGTTGAGGTACGCATTTTCATTGGCCAATTTGGCCATGTGACCAGTTTATCAATGGTTTCAGCAGGGGCAGGCATAATTTCAATTTGTGTGACCGATGCTGCACCATGACGGTTTGATGTGCCGATACAATCCGAGCCCGTATCACCACCACCAATCACCACGACATGTTTACCTTTGGCAGACACAAATTCTGATTCAGGAATATTATCACCCAATACACGCTTGGTATTTTTGGTGAGTAATTCCATGGCAAAATGAATACCATTCAAATCACGACCTTCAATCGCTAAATCACGCGGTGCTTCTGCACCACCTGTTAATGCAACGGCATCAAATTCTTCGAGTAACGATTTCGCAAGAATATCTACACCAATATGTTGGTTTACACGGAATTCCACACCTTCAGCTTCCATTTGCTGCAAACGTCTATCAATCACAGCCTTATCAAACTTAAAGTTTGGAATGCCATAACGCATCAATCCGCCAGCACGGTCTTCTTTTTCAAACACCACCACATCATGACCCACACGCGCCAATTGTTGCGCACATGCCAAACCTGCAGGGCCTGAACCAACAACCGCAACTTTTTTGCCCGTTTTTTCTTTGGCAATTTGCGGTGTTACCCAACCATTTTCAAATCCTTTCTCAACAATGGCAAGCTCGATATTTTTAATGGTGACTGCATCACCAATCAAGTTCACCGTACAAGCTTCTTCGCATGGGGCAGGGCAGATGCGACCTGTAAATTCAGGGAAGTTATTCGTGCTATGCAATACATCCAAAGCTTCACGCCATTGATTTTTATACACCAAATCATTCCAATCAGGGATGATGTTGTTTACAGGGCAACCATTATGACAAAATGGAATACCACAATCCATGCAGCGCGCACCTTGTGTGCTCATATCATCTGGAAGCTTTGAAAACTCCTTGAAATGCACCACACGCTCTGCAACAGGAGCATATGAAAGGTTTTCACGGTCAAATTCTTTGAATCCAGTCGCCTTACCCATGAGTAGACTCCTTATTTGCTAATGCTTGATTGGCTTTGCTCTCTTCTTCTCGTTCTGCCAAGGCTCGTTTGTAATCCACTGGCATGACCTTCACAAACTTGCTTAAAGAAGCATTCCAGTTATCCAAAATTGCCTTACCACG
The DNA here is from genome assembly GCA_913055645.1 of uncultured Pseudomonadota bacterium. Taxonomy (GTDB): domain Bacteria; phylum Pseudomonadota; class Zetaproteobacteria; order Mariprofundales; family Mariprofundaceae. Next base: position 33,588 of record CAJXLC010000018.1, read on the forward strand.
TGCAGAATTGGTATAATGAACATGACGGGTAATCATTTGATGCAAGATTTTCTCATCATTTTGACTGATGCTATGGCGAATCTTCACACGACCCATGGTTTCCAAATCACCACCTTGATGATCCAAGCTCTCAAGCGCTTCATCTTCGGACAACACAGGCTCAAGAGCGACTTGCGCCATATTACAAGAGCTTTCAAAATCACCTTTTTCATCAAAGACATAAGCCATGCCGCCAGACATGCCCGCAGCAAAGTTGCGACCGGTCTCGCCTAGAATCGCAATTGTGCCACCTGTCATATACTCACAACCATGATCGCCAACACCTTCAACGACTGCGACTGCGCCTGAGTTACGTACCGCAAAACGCTCGCCTGCAATACCATTGAAATAGGCTTCACCATCGACAGCGCCGAACAATACAGTGTTACCTACAATGCTATTTTCTTCGGCTTTAATTGGTGTTTCTGCTGGCGGACGAATACTAATGCGACCACCTGACAAACCTTTACCCACATAATCATTACCGATACCAACCAAATCAATGCTGATACCGCGTGCCAACCATGCACCCAACGCTTGACCTGCTGTGCCTTTGGCTTTGATGGCAATGCAATCTTCTGGCAGACCTTGATGACCATATTTCTTGGCAACTTTACCTGATAACATGGTAGCGAAACTGCGATCCACATTGCAGATTGGCGTTTCAATAACGACAGGTGTTTTGTTTTCAAGTGCAGGGGCTGCCTGTGCAATCAATTTGTTGTCAATCAAGGCATCTAAACCATGATCTTGGCTTTGATTATGGTGTTTTGCATCGTCGCTATCGACTTGATGGAAGATTGGGGTTAAATCAATGCCCTGCGATTTCCAATGACGCATGGCATCATCGGTATCAAGCATATCGACTCGACCAATCATTTCATCAAAGGTGCGGAAGCCAAGTTCTGCCATGATCTCACGTGTTTCTTGTGCAACATACATGAAATAGTTGACCACATCTTCAGGTTTACCAACAAATTTCTTGCGCAATTCTGGATCTTGAGTGGCAACACCAACAGGGCAGGTGTTGAGATGACATTTACGCATCATGACACACCCTTCGGCAATCAAAGCGATGGTGCCAAAGGCGACTTCATCCGCACCTAGCAATGCAGCAATCACCACATCACGACCTGTACGCATTTGACCATCGGCTTGTAAACGTGTGCGGCTACGCAAACGATTTAGCAGCAAGGTTTGCTGCGTTTCAGCCAAACCAACTTCCCAGCAACTTCCTGCATGTCTGATGGATGTCAGTGGTGATGCACCTGTACCACCATCATGACCTGCGATTACCACATGATCGGCATGCGCTTTTACCACACCTGCGGCAACCGTACCCACGCCAATTTCAGATACCAATTTGACTGAAATATCAGCATCGGTGTTGGTGTTTTTAAGGTCAAAAATCAATTGTGCTAAATCTTCAATCGAATAAATATCATGATGTGGAGGCGGGGAGATTAAACCCACACCCGGTGTGGAATGACGCACTTTACCAATACGAGCATCGACTTTATGCCCTGGTAATTGTCCACCTTCACCTGGTTTTGCACCTTGTGCCATCTTGATTTGAATCTGATCGGCATTGGCAAGATATTCAGCAGTTACACCAAAACGACCCGATGCAACCTGTTTAATCGCAGAGCGCATGGAATCACCATTTTCAAGCGGTGTGAAACGCGCAACTTCTTCTCCACCTTCACCTGTATTGGACTTACCACCTAAACGGTTCATAGCAATAGCAAGCGTGCTGTGTGCTTCATGTGAAATGGAACCAAATGACATTGCACCCGTAGCAAAGCGTTTGACGATATTGGTGGCTGGTTCAACTTCATCAATGGAAATGCTTTTACCTTCATTGAATTTAAACAAGCCACGCAAGGTCACCAATCTATCTTTAGGATGGTTAATATGATTAGCAAATTCTTTGTACAGGTCATAGTTATTTGTACGCACGGCATGTTGAAGTTTGGCAATGCTATCAGGACCAAGCAAATGTTCTTCGCCGCGCACACGCCAAGCATATTCACCGCCTGCATCCAAAGCATTTTTGTGGGCTTGCGAGTTACCATAAGCTAGGCAATGACGCATCACAGCTTCTTCAGAGATTTCTTTAAGTCCAGCACCTTCAATTTGGGTTACTGTGCCCGTGAAATATTTTTCAACAAATTCAGATGAAAGGCCAAAGGCCTCAAAGATTTGTGCGCCACAGTAGGATTGATAGGTGGAAATACCCATTTTCGACATGACTTTATACAGACCTTTACCAATGGCTTTGATAAAGCGTGGTTCAACCTCTTCAATAGGCAAATCATCAGCTAATTGACCGCATGCATGCATATCCATCAAGGTTTCAAATGCCAAATATGGGTTAATCGCTTCTGCACCAAAGCCTGCCAAGGTAGCAAAATGTTGAATTTCGCGGGCAGAACCTGTTTCAATCACCAAGCCTGTTTCCACACGTAGTCCTTTACGAATTAAATGTTGATGTACAGCAGATGTTGCCAATAGTGCAGGGATTGGAATATTTTTTTCACTTAAAGCACGATCGGAAAGGATGACAATATTATAATGTTGCTCAACAGCTCTTTCTGCTTCACGGCATAGACGATTAATCGCCGCTTCCATACCCGATGCACCCGCTTCAATACTGTAGCACATGGATAGTGTTTTGGTGCGGAAACCATTATCGGTGACCTTATGAATATAACGCAGCTTTTCCAAATCTTTATTGGTTAGGATGGGCTGATGTACTTCCAGACGAAGGTTTTGCTCCTCGTCATCAAGCCCTAGTAAATTTGGGTTCGGGCCAATCAAAGAAGTCAGGCTCATAACCATTTCTTCACGAATAGGGTCAATCGGTGGATTGGTGACTTGCGCGAACAATTGACGGAAGTAATTATATAAAGGTTTCGCGCGATTAGACAACACAGCATGCGGTGAATCATTGCCCATGGAGCCTGTGGCTTCTTGACCTGTAATTGCCATTGGAGCCATAAGGAATTTTAAATTCTCTTGGGTATAACCAAAGGCTTGTTGCTTGTTTAATAAGGTCGCATGGTCAGGTTGTTGTACTTCAACATTTGCTTCTAAGTCTTCAATTTGTATCTGTGTTTCAGCTAAAATCTTGGCATAGTCTTTTTCATTGGCAAGTTCATTCTTAATGCTTTCATCATCAATAATTTGACCTTTTTCTAAATCAATCAAGAACATTTTACCGGGTTGCAAACGCCATTTCTTAACAATTTTTTCTTCAGGAATATCCAATACACCCATCTCTGATGCCATGACCACCAAATCATCATCGGTAACCAAGTAACGGGCAGGACGCAAACCATTCCTATCTAATGTTGCGCCAATTTGACGACCATCGGTAAATGCAACTGCCGCAGGACCATCCCAAGGCTCCATCAAGGCTGCATGATGCTCATAAAATGCTTTGCGTTTTTTATCCATTAAATGATTGCCAGACCACGCTTCTGGAATCAACAACATCGCAGCATGGGTAAGCGAATAACCGCCCATCAGCAATAATTCCAAAGCATTATCAAAACAGGCTGTATCGGATTGATTTTCTGCAATAACAGGCCAGATTTTATCCAAATCTTCACCCAAAACACCCGACTTCATGGAATGACGACGGGCATTCATCCAGTTGATATTGCCGCGAACCGTATTGATTTCGCCATTGTGTGCCACCATACGGAACGGGTGTGCTAATTCCCAAGCTGGGAATGTATTGGTGGAGAAACGTTGATGCACCAGTGCCAAAGCAGAGGTCATGCGTGCATCTTTCAAATCTTCATAATATGCACCAACCTGATGCGAGAGGAACATGCCTTTATATACAATCGTGCGGCTAGACATGGATGCAAAATAGAACTTGGCAGGATCATCCAAGTTTAAATCGTGAATATAGTTTCGAGCCACTTTGCGAATCACATATAACTTGCGCTCAAAGGCATCTTGGTTATTGATATTGTCGCCCATGCCAATAAATACTTGGCGGATAAACGGTTCACATGAAGTAACACTTTCAGGAAGATCAGCATGCACACCATCGACAGGCACATCACGCCAGCCGAGTAGTGTTAAACCTTCAGCTTCAATGGTTTCTTCAATAATATTCTCGCAAGTGGTGCGATGGGCTTTATCTTGCGGAAGAAAAACCATACCCACGCCATATTCACCATCTTTTGGTAATGTAATATCAAGGCTTGATGTAACGGCTTGAAAAAACGCATCAGGAATTTGAAGAAGAATACCTGCACCATCACCTTCACGCGGGTCAGCACCCGCAGCTCCACGGTGGGTTAAACGAAGTAGGATTTCTAATCCTTTTTCAACAATATCATGGCTTTTTTGGTTTTTAATATGTGCAATAAAACCAACGCCACAAGCATCATGTTCTTGTTGTGGATTATACAAACCTTGCTTGCGTGGTAATGACATCAGTATCCCCTATAAACTTTTTAGCAGTGTTAAGAACCTTCAAAAGTGATTGTGTGGCTATAGGTATATAGCAATCAGAGGTTCTTTAGCTTATTTTCCAACGTTTTACTGATTTGTTATACAATTCAGTGATAACGCGGCGACGCAGCCTAGCGAAAATGAATGAAGTTCTCTACCCATTTGAGATAAATCGCGATAATTTTTTATATGTGATGTTAAATTTGTAAGTAAAGCGAATTGTTATGCTGACGGATGTGTCATGTTCGTGTACATTTGCAGGCACTTTGAAGAGATAACGGCATGCCCGATATTTTCATTGTAAGTGTTTCGTATCAAGCTCAATAGTTTTTATCTATTTAAGTATAAGGGGAGTTGTATGCAAGGTCTTTCATCACAGTCTTGGGAAATTATTGAGGCACGCAGTTATGATCCATTTGCATATTTAGGAAGGCATGAGCTTGCAGACGGTGCAATCGTTGTCCGCGCATTTAAACCTAGGGCTGAAAAAATGTGGTTGTTGAGCGGTAAATCAAAGACCTTGATGCCGCGTATTGAAGGTACTGATATTTTTGAACTGTTATGGAAGAAGGGCAGCTTTGATGCTGCTTATCATTTCCGCATTGAAAATGCTGATGGGCATAGCTGGGAAGAAGAAGATGTTTATCGTTTTTCGCCATTTTTGGGTGATATGGATTTACACTTGATGGGCGAAGGCAATCATTTTGAAAAGTATAAAATGATGGGTGCGCACGTGCGTGAACACGAGGGTATTTCAGGTGTTAGTTTTGCTGTTTGGGCTCCCAATGCCAGCCGTGTTTCTGTTGTGGGTAACTTTAACCATTGGGATGGTCGTGAGCATACGATGCGTTTGCGTGGATCTTCGGGGATTTGGGAAATGTTTATTCCAAGCCTTTGTGAAAGTGAAGTATATAAATTTGAAATTCGCACACAAAGTGGTGAATTATTAGAAAAAACTGACCCGTATGCACAACAAATGGAATTGCGCCCCAATACAGCCAGTGTTGTTCATAACTGTAAGAAATATGTGTGGAATGATGCTGGATGGATGAAAAAACGCCCTGAAAAACAGGCATTGGATCAGCCCATGTCTATTTATGAGGTGCATTTAGGATCTTGGCGTAGGGCAGGGGAAGATTATTTAAGTTATCGCGATTCTGCGCATCAGATGGTCGAATATTGCCAATGGATGGGTTATACGCATATTGAATTAATGCCCATTACAGAGCATCCGTTTGATGGCTCTTGGGGTTATCAGGTGGTGGGATATTTTGCGCCGACCAGTCGCTTTGGCAGCCCTGATGATTTCCGTTATTTTGTCGATTATTGTCATCAACATGGTATTGGCGTGTTGCTCGATTGGGTTCCTGCACATTTTCCTAAAGATTCTCATGGCTTGGCGCGTTTTGATGGTACAGCACTTTATGAACATGAAGACCCACGCTTGGGCGAGCATAAGGATTGGGGAACCTATATTTTTAACTTCGGTCGCAATGAAGTACGAAATTTCTTGATTGCTTCGGCTTTATTTTGGCTGGATGAGTTTCATATTGATGGTTTGCGTGTGGATGCTGTGGCATCGATGTTATATTTGGATTATTCACGTGAAGAAGGTGAATGGATGCCCAATAAATATGGTGGGCGCGAGAATTTAGAGGCTGTGGAGTTCTTAAAACAATTCAATACATTGGTGCATGAGCGTCATCCAGGTGCGGTTACCATGGCTGAGGAGTCAACCTCATGGCCTATGGTATCAAAACCTATTTATCTAGGTGGTTTGGGTTTTACCATGAAATGGAACATGGGTTGGATGAATGACACATTGACTTATTTTGAAAATGAGCCGATTCATCGTCAATACCATCATCATCAACTGACGTTCTCGCTTGTTTATGCACACACTGAAAACTTCATTCTACCATTTTCACATGATGAAATAGTACATGGCAAAGGCTCAATGCCAGATAAAATGCCTGGTGATGATTGGCAGAAATTTGCCAACTTACGCTTGCTGTATGGTTATATGATGACCCACCCTGGCAAAAAATTACAAATGATGGGAATGGAATTTGGTCAATGGCCAGAGTGGAGTGAAGATGTCTCTCTTGCATGGGATCAATCAAACTTTATGCCACATCGTGGTTTACAATTGATGATGCGAGATATGAATCATGTTTATCAAAATACACCTGCTTTATACGAAGTGGACTTTGATGGTCATGGTTTTGAGTGGTTGGATTGTGATGATGCGGAACAGTCATTGTTAAGTTATGCCCGCCGAGATAAAAATGGAGGCACGGTTTTTGTGGTATTAAATTTAACGCCTGTACCGCGTCATGATTACCGCTTGGGTGTCTTTGAAGCAGGTGTTTATCAGGAAATCATGAATACCGATGCAGTAACGTATGGTGGCTCAGATATGAACAATGCTGGTGATGTGATGAGTGAGAAGGTCGCAGCAATGGGTAAAGAACATTCATTATCGATTCATTTGCCACCGCTTTCATGTTTGGTCTTTGCCCTTAAAGCATAACAATCACGCGGGTTTATTTATATGCATTGGATTGTTGACCTTGGTTCAAGAAGAGCAAGCTATATTGTTTGTATATGAAGGTTCATTAAGTCATAGGGCAATGAAATAATAACCTGAAAAGTAAGGTGTGCTGTGCTAGCATAATGGCATGCCACCTTTTATTGAAATAGAGTCACAAGGCTCGGTTGTTTTTACCATGTTTCTTATTTTTTTCGGTGCTGCAATTTTGGCAACGTTGGCATTGTATGCGCGACAAGCTATTTTGGTGAGCTACATTGCGTTGGGTGTGTTGTTGGGTCCTATGGTGCTGGATTGGGTGGATAATGCGCTTCTGGTCAAACAAATTTCAGATATTGGTATTATGTTCTTGTTGTTTTTGCTCGGCATGAATCTTCCGCCACAGAAATTAAAACAACTGCTTCGTGAAACAACACTCACTACCTTAATAAGTGCCATGCTCCTTATGCTTGTAGGCTTTATTGTGGCTTTTTCTTTTGGGTTCTCATGGTTTGAATCGTTGGTT
>CAJXLC010000019.1 GCA_913055645.1 uncultured Pseudomonadota bacterium
AATACCAATGCCTTTAACCCATAAATCATAAGCTTCATCATCATCTTCAAATACCGTGACAAACAAACGCGACTTATCGAGTTTAAGTTCCTCAGTTAAAAATTCCCATGCAAATGCAATGGCATCTTGTTTGAAATAATCGCCAAAAGAGAAATTACCTAGCATTTCAAAGAAGGTGTGATGGCGGGCAGTGTGTCCAACATTTTCAAGGTCGTTATGTTTGCCACCAGCACGAACACATTTCTGACTGGATGTGGCGCGAACATAGGGGCGGGTCTCATCACCCAAAAACACATGTTTAAATGGAACCATACCCGCATTGGTAAACATCAAGGTCGGGTCGCCATGCGGCACCAGCGAGCTTGATTCTACAGCCTCATGCCCTTTGCTAGCAAAATAACCAAGAAACTTCTTACGAATCTCTGATGTTTTCATGCTGTCATTCCCCATTTTCCAAATCTTCACACGCATCTTCATTCAAAGCGCGCAGAATCGTATCATTATCATAACCTTTATTCCGCAAAAAACGGGCATGACGCTGCCATACCCGCTCATCGTGTTTACGCAAACCTTGTGGATCACGGCTTTGCAATAGTGTGCGACAAGCATCATAAGCGTCAAACACTGCTTCAGCCTCATCCACTGCCACTTGCAATGCCGTTTCATCCACGCCTTTTTGACGGGCTTTCGTAGCAGCCATCCACAAAGACTCACCTTTTTTCAATCTATATCGCAAAAAGGCTTCGGCATAGCGCGCTTCGCTCAAATAACCATAGCCTTTCAGCTGCTCAATCGCCGAGTCTATGGCAATTTCATCACAATCACGCTGTGCTAGTTTAGCACGAAGTTCCACTTCGCAATGCTCACGCATAGTCAATAAACGCAGGGCTATGCCATATACTTCCTGTACATCCTGCCGCGACACTGTTTAAGCTTCTTCTACAACATCCTTCACATCACCCATACCCAAATCAGCACGAACTTTACCTTCAATCTCTTCCAACATAGCAGGATTATCTTTCAAGAACTGGATGGCATTATCACGCCCTTGTCCAATTCGCTCTGTACCTGCTGCATACCAAGCACCGCTCTTCTTAATATGACCAAACTCAACACCCATATCGACCACTTCACCGACATGCGATACCCCTTCACCATACATAATGGAGAACAATGCCAATTTAAATGGTGGTGCCATTTTATTCTTCACAATCTTCACTTTGGTTGAGTTCCCCAACACTTCATCACCCTTTTTAATGGCTCCAGTGCGGCGCACATCAAGGCGAACAGAGGCATAAAACTTCAACGCATTACCACCAGTTGTGGTTTCAGGGTTACCAAACATCACACCGATTTTCATACGAATCTGATTGATAAAAATAATGGTTGTTTTCGAACGCGAAATAGAACCAGTTAGTTTGCGCAAAGCCTGCGACATCAAGCGCGCTTGCAAGCCCATATGTGAATCGCCCATATCACCTTCAAGCTCAGCTTTCGGAGTTAATGCAGCCACCGAATCCACCACAATAATATCCAAAGCACCCGAGCGAGTCAGCATATCCACGACTTCCAAAGCTTGTTCACCACAATCGGGTTGAGAGAGAAGTAAATCATCTACGTTTACACCCAGTTTTTCAGCGTAAATCGGATCAAGCGCATGTTCAGCATCTACAAAGGCAGCTTTCCCACCCATTTTTTGTGCTTCGGCAACTGCATGCAGAGCAAGCGTCGTTTTACCAGAGCTTTCTGGCCCATAAATTTCAACAATACGTCCACGCGGGTAACCAGCGATACCCAATGCCGCATCCAGTGCCAACGAGCCAGATGGAATCACATCAATCGCAACCTTTGCCTGATCACCCATGCGCATGATGGTGCCTTTACCAAACTGACGCTCAATCTGTGCTAATGCAGTATCCAGTGCTTTATCTTTATCCGACATATTCCCTCCGACATCACCAAACTCAATCAGTTTCGTCATTCCATTTATTTTATCAGTGTTTCAATGCTTGCGAACGGTAACAGTCAATCCAATGCGCAACAATCTACTTATTCACGCCATGCTAAAGACTTGCCAAAGCCTTATTAAACATAGTGCTTGGGCGCATAGCTTCATTCAATTTATCCACATCTGGTTGAAAATAGCCACCCATATCAACTTCTTTACTCTGTACAGCATTCAATTCTTTCACAATAGCCTGCTCATTGCTCGCTAAAGTTTCTGCAAGCGGCGCAAACTGTGTTTTAAGCCCTGCATCCTTATCTTGCGCTGCCAAAGCCTGTGCCCAATACATCGCCAAATAGAAATGACTGCCGCGATTATCCAACTCACCCACTTTGCGCGATGGTGATTTATTTTCTTTAAGGAATTTACTATTGGCATCATTCAAAGCCTGTGCAAGCACAGCCGCTTTATGATTCTTTGTTTTCTCAGCAATATCTTCCAAAGACACTGCCAAAGCCAAAAACTCACCCAAAGAATCCCATCTTAGATGCCCTTCGGAGGTAAACTGCTGCACATGTTTGGGTGCAGAGCCCCCAGCACCAGTCTCAAACAAACCGCCACCCGCCAACAATGGTACGATAGACAACATTTTCGCACTCGTTCCAAGTTCCAGAATTGGAAACAAATCTGTCAAATAATCACGCAAGATATTGCCAGTCACAGAAATCGTGTTTTTACCTTCTTTGGTACGCAACAGGGCATGACGAATCGCATCATCTGGTGACATAATCTGAATATCCAAGCCTTTTGTATCATAGTCCTGTAGGTAGCGTGTCACAATCTCAATCAAATTAGCATCGTGAGCACGCTTTGGATCTAGCCAGAAAACAGTAGCATTTCCCGTTGCTTTTGCGCGATTCACTGCAAGTTTTACCCAATCGCGAATCGGCGCATCTTTTGCCTGACACATGCGCCAAATATCACCTTGCTCAACATCATGCTGCATCAACACATCACCCGCTTCATTAAGCACACGAACCTGACCCTTAGCAGGAATAATATATGTTTTGTCATGCGAACCATATTCCTCAGCTTTTTGTGCCATCAAGCCAACATTGGCAACATTTCCCATAGTTTTAGGGTCAAATGCGCCATGTTCTTTACAAAATTGAATCGTTTCCTGATACAAGCCTGCATAGCAACGATCAGGAATCATAGCCTTGGTATCATGCAACTGACCATCAGCACCCCACATCTTGCCCGATGAACGAATCGCCGCAGGCATCGATGCATCAATAATCACACTGCTTGGCACATGAAAATTAGTAATTCCTTTATCTGAATCCACCATTGCCAAAGCTGGATTGTGTGCATAAACGGCCTGAATATCAGCTTCAATCTCTAAGCGTTTATCATCAGGCAATGCTGTAATCTTAGCATACACATCACCCAAACCATTATTGGCATCCACTCCAAGTTCGGTAAACACCTCGGCATGTTTTTCAAATACATCTTTGAAATATATCGTCACAGCATGCCCGAAAATAACAGGATCTGAGACTTTCATCATTGTCGCTTTCAAATGCAAAGACAACAACACACCTGTATCATTGGCTTCTTTTATTTGTTCGGCGTAAAACGCCCGCAAATCACGTACATGCATGCATACAGCATCAATCACTTCATTTTTAAGCACTGCCATGCCTTCTTTCAAGACAATCACTTGCCCATCATCAGTATGCAATTGAACACAAATCGTATCTGCATTCGGCAGCACCACGGATTGTTCACTACCATAAAAATCGCCATCGGTCATATGTGCCACATGTGTTTTTGAATCACTGCTCCATGCACCCATTGAATGAGGATGATCTTTGGCGTATTGTTTTACCGCATCAGCAACACGACGATCTGAATTCCCCTCACGCAAAACAGGGTTCACTGCACTGCCCAACACCTTGGCATAACGCAACTTAATCGCTTTCTCAGCATCATTCTTTGCATCTTCTGGATAATTTGGAATATCAAAGCCGTGTGCTTGCAACTCTTTTATAGCGGCATGCAGTTGAGGTACGGAAGCACTGATATTGGGTAATTTAATGATATTGGTATCAGCAAGCTGGGTAAGCTTACCTAATTCAGCCAAGGTATCCGCTTGTTTTTGACTCTCTGTTAAATTTTCTGGAAAATTTGCCAAAATTCTTGCTGCAAGTGATATATCCCTACTCTCAACATGCACATCAGCAGCTTGCGTAAATGCCTGCACGATAGGGAAAAAGGAATAGGTTGCTAAAGCTGGAGCCTCATCTGTCTTGGTATAGATGATGGTAGATGCACTTGATGTATGTGAAGTCATTTGAATCCTGTTACAATGATTTGATGTGCGATATTTTAACAGTTTTTTTAGCATTGAGAAAGAATCATCATTTGTGAATCATCGGGCTTTGGCTATCATCGCTGAACTTTCTCGTAAGGATTTTTTCATGGCACATGCATCAACGGTTTACCTAAAGGATTATCAAGCACCTGCTTTTTGGGTGGAAAGTGTCCAACTAACCTTTCAGTTACAACCTACTGGCACAGAAGTTATTTCTCTGGTTCATTACAAACACAACCCCGATTCAACACATAACGTTCTTGAACTTGATGGCTTTGAATTGGAGCTGTTGAATATTCAACTTAATGGACACACATTGCCTGCATCAGCCTATCAACAACATGCCTTAGGCATCTCCATTGATAAACTTCCAGAAAGTTTCGCGTTACAAATCACCACACGCATCAATCCCGAAGCTAATACTGCATTGGAAGGTTTATACCGCTCATCGGGCAACTATTGCACCCAATGTGAGGCACAAGGCTTTAGGCGCATCACGTATTATCAAGATCGCCCTGATGTGATGGCTCCATTCACTGTAAAAATTATTGCCGATAAAGCCACCAATCCTGTCTTGTTATCCAATGGTAACCCTATCCATAACGGTGATTTGGATGATGGTAAACATTTCGTTGAATGGCATGACCCTTTCCCCAAACCGTGCTATCTCTTTGCTTTGGTGGCTGGCAATCTGTCCTGTGTTGAAGATTCCTATCAAACTATGTCTGGACGTGATGTAACCCTGCGTATTTTCACCGAAAAGCATCATGTTCATCAATGTGATTTTGCCATGCAGTCGTTAAAACGGGCAATGGCTTGGGATGAAAAACGTTTCAATCTCGAATATGACTTGGATTTATTCATGGTTGTTGCGGTCGATGATTTTAATATGGGTGCTATGGAAAATAAGGGCTTGAACATTTTTAATTCCCGCCTTGTTTTTGCTAGCCCTGAAACTGCAACCGATGATGATTATATTTCTATTGAAGCCGTGATTGGACATGAATACTTCCATAACTGGACGGGCGATCGTGTCACCTGTCGTGATTGGTTTCAACTCAGCCTTAAAGAAGGTTTGACAGTGTTCCGTGACCAAGAATTTACCGCAGATTTACACGATAGAGCCGTGAAACGTATTGAAGATGTGCGCTTGTTGCGTACCCACCAATTTGCCGAAGATTCAAGTCCCATGGCACACCCCATTCGCCCTGCCTCTTTTGTTGAAATTAATAATTTCTATACCGTAACCGTGTATGAAAAAGGCGCAGAGGTGGTGCGTTTGTATCACTCGCTGTTGGGCGAGGAAGGTTTCCGCAAAGGTATGGACTTATACTTTGAGCGCCATGATGGGCAAGCGGTAACCACAGAAGATTTTTTAAGTGCTATGGCAGATGCCAATCATCGTGATTTGAGTCAAATGCAGACTTGGTATAATCAGGCAGGTACACCACATATCAACGTATCTTTAGACTATGATGCAAATGCGCAAACTTGCACACTGACTTGCAAACAATCTTGCCCTGCTACCCCTGAATCCCAAGACAAAAAGCCATATTTGATTCCACTTAAAATTGCATTACTGGATAAACATGGAAACATGTTGATGGATGAAGAAACATTGCTGATCACGCAAGAAAAACAAGCGTTTACCTTTGAACATATCAGTAACCAGCCTATTCCATCCTTGTTACGTGATTTTTCTGCACCTGTGATTTTAGAATATGATTATTCGGATAGCGATTATGCCTTTTTGATGCAGCATGATAACAATCCCTTTAATCAATGGTCGGCAACTCAAGCTTTAGCCAGCAACAGCACCATGAATCTGATGCAGAATAAGCATTGCGATTTAAACACGGTAATCACCGCTATAAAATCTGTATTAGAAAACAAAGGTTTATCCCCTGCGCTTAAAGCTGAAGCATTAAGTTTACCTTCGGTATCAGATATGCAGGAAGCGTGGTTGATGCAACATGATACCGTGAATCCAAGCCAAGTGTTTGCAACAAGGGAACAACTCAAATCAAGCATTGCCCAAGCCTTAAAAGGTGAGTTGTTGGATACTTATCAGACTATGCAAGATATGCCTGACTTAAGCGATGCTGCTATGCAGCAGCGTAAGCTTAAACATATCTGTTTGGCTTACTTAACGGCTCTGGGTGACACTGAAATGTTAGCACTAGCTGTACAACAGTTTAACACAGCTCAAAACATGACCAGTCAGTATGCAGCCCTGCATTGCCTTGCCCAATATGATAATGCTCAAGCCACAAAAGCCTTACAAAGTTTTGAAGAGCAATGGAAAGATGAAACCAATGTGATGGATAAATGGTTTGGTGTACAAGCAAGCTCCCCTACTTTGGGTTCGTTAGCACATATCCAAAGCCTAATGCAGCACCCGCAATTCAGCATCAAAAATCCGAATAAAGTACGTGCTGTGTTGGGTGGTTTCGCCATGCGCAATCCAAGTCAATTTCATGCTGAAGATGGCAGTGGTTATCAGTTTATGGCAGAGCAAATCATCGCTTTGGACAAGCTCAACCCTCAAATTGCAGCCCGCATGGTGCGCACATTGATGGATTGGAAACGTTTGGAGCCAACCCGCCAAAGCTTCATGAAAGCAGCGTTACAACGAATCACTGATACGCAAGGTTTATCCGGTGATGTGTTTGAAATTGTTCATAAAAGTTTAACATAAGAACGTTAAAGCGAAACGTACCATTCACTGTTTTCAATATTCACAGGCAATGATTCACCAGCGCAGACTTTATCAAAAGCTTCGCGCTTAGCTGCTCCTGTGACCATGATAATGCGACGATGCGCAAACTTAAGCGCAGTATAACCCATTGAGACTCGATTTGAGGGTGGTTTGGGCGAGTCAAATACCGGCACAGCCAAACGCTTATCTTGCAACCCTGGGTTATTGGGAAACAAACTCGCTGTATGTCCATCTTCACCCATACCCAAAAGCACCAAATCCAATGCTTCAATGCCAGCCAGTTCATCCGCATACAAAGCCGCTGCCTTCTCTGCACCAAGCTCTGCATTCATACGGTGGATATGAGAGTCAGGAATTGCTACATGATTCAGCAGTGCATTATCCGCCATCTCATCATTACGCTCATCATCACCCACAGGTAAACAACGTTCATCACCAAACCACACATGCACTTTAGCCCAATCAACATCAGCATCACGTAACAACTCGTAACATTGTTTGGGAGTTGTGCCACCTGCCAATACCCAATGAAAAACACCACGCTTGGCAATGCTCTCAAAGGCTGAAGCAACAACAGTGTCAGCAACAGCCTGCGCAACTTCTATGGGTGTTTCAAAGCGTTTGATTTGCTTATTCACCATGAACCTTCAGGTCCCGCCAGCCGCCTTCACATTCATCGAGCAGTGCATCCATACCAGGAATATCCAGTGTGCCTGCCTCATAGGTCGCAATATCACTTTCTTTTGCCCACTCATCCATAATCGGAGCCACAATTGCCCAACTCTCTTCCACTTCATCGGCACGCGAAAATAAACCCGCCTCACCCAACATCACATCATGCAATAGAGTTTCATAAGCTTCGGGCATACCAGAACCCACCATACCATATGATGCATCGAGTTTCACACCACGCAAATCAGTTGATAAGCCTGGTTGTTTGGCTGTCATGGTCAGCTGCATACCTTCATCAGGCTGCAATCGGAAAATTAACTCATTATTGAGCACCGTATCTTCATCAAGTTGAAAAAGTTGCTGAGGTGGCGCTTTAAAACGAATACATATTTCAGATACCCGATCTGGCAAACGTTTGCCTGTACGTAGTACAAATGGCACATCATGCCAACGCCAGTTATCGACATAAAATTTCACTGCAGCAAAAGTTTCCGTACATGAATCATCAGCAACATTTTTTTCATCACGATAAGCAAGCACTGTTTCATCGCCAATTGTACCTTCCGCATATTGCGCCCGCACAGCAATATCCTTAACATCTTCAGGCTTAATTTCACGCATCGAACGCAATACCTTCATTTTTTCATCGCGCACATCATTGGCATCCAACGAAACAGGAGGTTCCATGGCAACTAAAGCCATGACCTGCATCAAATGACTCTGAATCATATCACGAAAGGCACCTGAATTTTCATAATAACCCGCGCGATAACCAATACCCAACGATTCCGATACAGAAATTTGCACATGGTCAATATAATTTCGATTCCATAAAGGTTCTAAAACAGCATTGGCAAAACGAAAGACCATCAAGTTTTGCACAGCTTCCTTACCCAAATAGTGATCAATACGATAAATTTGTGATTCATCAAAATACGATTGCAGTTTACCATTTAAATCTTTGGCACTCGCCAAATCCATACCGAATGGTTTTTCAACAACAATGCGTCGAAAGCCACCATCTTCATCTGCCAAGCCCGCATCTTTTAAATTTTTACACACACATTCATACCAAGAAGGTGGTATGGCAAGATAGTACAAGGCATTGGTCTTGCCATCATAGGCATGCAATGTTTCTGCTAGTTGTTTATACATCTCAGGGTCAGCCAAATCACCCACAACCAAATCAAGTTTATCAGCAATACGTCGCCACGATGGCGGATTCATCACCGCTTCAGGAAAATAATGCAATAATTGATCATGCACATAGTTTTCCCAGTGCGATTTAGTCCACTTTTCGCGTACTGATCCGATAATACGTGAATGTGGCCCCAGCAAATTCCACCTATGCATATGCGCCAGTGCTGGCAATAGTTTGCGTTTGGTTAAATCACCCGATGCGCCAAATATCACAATATTAGTTGCTTCTGGTCGAGCAGAACCAATTAGCGAGGCAAATTTATCATGAGCCATGCTTATTCAGCCTTATCCGCAGCTTTGATGGCATGCCCACCAAAACCTGCCCGTTGTGCATTAACAATTTTACCAGCAAAAGCATCTTTCTGACGACTACGAAAACGCATTTGTAATGCCAAGGTCATCACTGGAGTCGGAATCCCCAAATCAATCGCTTCATTGGCTGTCCAACGACCTTCACCCGAATCATCCATCCAATCAGATAATGACGACAAATCACCATCTTGCTCTAGCGCATCACCGGTTAAATCCAATAACCATGAAGACACCACCGAACCATACTGCCAAACACGTGAAACTTGATGCATATCCAATTCAAATTCATCTTTGGCTTTCATCAATTCAAAGCCTTCCGCAAAAGCCTGCATCATGCCGTATTCCATGCCGTTATGAACCATCTTCACAAAGTGCCCTGAACCAATAGGACCCATATGTCCCCAACCTTTACCATCATTCGATGCCAAGGTTGTTAGAGCTGGTGCAATCAAATCAATAGCAGGCTTTTCACCCCCAATCATGAGTGAGTAACCATTTTGCAAGCCCCAAACGCCACCTGATGTACCACAATCGGCAAAAAGAACGCCTTTCTCTGCTAGTTCAACGCCACGGCGTTGCCCTTCTTTATAGTTGGAGTTACCACCATCAATAATCAAATCACCCGCTTCAAGACCTGCATCTAATAAATTTTCAATACTTGAATCAACAAATTGATGCGGAACCATAATCCAAATCACACGCGGCGCTGGTAACTGTGTAATCACATCCTTGAGACTAGAAGCGGCTGAGACTCTTTCAAATTCCGATGCTAAGGCTTCGCCTGGTGCATTATCCACATCATAGGCAACCACTTCATGTTCACCTTGCATCAAACGTTTCACCATATTGCCGCCCATGCGACCCAAACCTACCATTGCCAACTTCATGACCCATCTCCTATTGCATAATAATTAATTGAAAAACACCTGCTAAAAACAAGCGCGAAGATGCTACCACGCAATACGTGTCATGAGATAGTGAATTCTTATTAAAAAGACTTATGCTTTATTTTAAAACAAAAAAGGGAGGCTAAAATAGCCCCCCCTCTACAAAACTTACTCTAAAAACAGTAAAAAGATTATTTTACTACTTTTTATTAATCTTTTTAGGATCTATAAATAGCATTTTCGTTGGGTCTTTAAAGCCAACTGCTCCACCCACAAAGAAATAACCACAGGCAAAGATAAATGCTGCCAAGAGCATTGCAAAGTAAACAATAATCACAAATATGCCTTGATCCACATCCAAAACAATCGTAAAACCATCATTGGTTTTCTTCACTTCATGAATGGTCAGTGATCTTGCTTGAACTCTTAACTCAGAACCAGTCAATACAAAAATATCTTTTGTAAATAAAAATCTATTCATTTGTTTGGTAATCATAGGTACCAGAGACTCAGCATTTTTATTCCATAACTTAAATCCCGCCTCATTCGAGCTTTGATCTGCAAACGTTAATATGACATCTTTAGGAATTTTCAAATAAAAGGAGTTATCCTTTGGTTGAAACGTAACCTTGCTTGTAAATGCCATCTTACCCCATTGCTTATCTAAACCAGAAGCCACCATAATGCTCGATTTAAAAGCAACATCTCCTGAATCTGTGATGCTTACAGAAGGGTCAGCAATCTCATACTTAATATTCAGATCTGTTGATTGTCCATCAATAAGAAACACAGGCTCCATAATTCCTTGGATACTCGTTTTTTCCACATTGACAGACAGCTGATTAACCTTAAAAATCAACAGTCCTATAACTGCGACAAGAAATAATAAAGTCGCTAACCGAAACAATAACTGTTTACTTAACATGCACTTCTCCTAAATTCATTCACATAAATATACTACTATTCAAACAACCAAACTGGTGATTCATAAAAGCCACTGCAAAATGAACATATTGCAGTGGCTTTTATAGCTCATTGTTTCAAATCATCATTGCTGATTATTTGAACCCTCAAATCCACACTTACACAACTTGCGAATATGTTTCACCAAGCCCTTAATTTCTGCATCACTTAATGTTCCTCCCCAAGGAGGCATCAATGCGGACTTACTAATAGACGCTCCACCTTCTTTGATTGCCTTAAACAACTCCGCATTGGTTCGTGTTTTTAAATATTTTGAATCAGAGTGGTTGCGCGGAGGCACTTCCATATCACGCGAGTTGATACCTGAGCCTTTACCTGAAATACCATGACATTGCATACAGTAAACACGATAATTTGTGGCAGCTGATTGCTCCACTGCATTTTTCATCATGCTCCTACTCTTATCAGAGCCCAACGAGATAATGTAGTTCACCGTTTTTTGCATATCTTCTTCAGATAACTCACGTGTCGGCATCCATGTTTTATGATTCCATGCTTGGGGGTCACGAATATAACTCAGCATATATTCAGGCTTCAACCGAGCTGCCGCCGTATAAAGTTCAGGAGCTGAAAGACCACCATAATTTGGCTCAATACTATGGCAAGCCAAGCAACCATTCACTTTATCAAACATCATATCACCCAAAGCCGTCGGCACAGTAATATCAGGGTTATAATGCTCTGCTTCAATCAATTGATCTTTACTACGCAATTCACTAAGTGCCTGTGCTACATTTTTAGCATCTAACGCACTCAAACGCACATGCGGCTTTAGTGAATCCTGACGGAGTGTATTCCACTTTACACCCGTTTGGGTGTGATCAAGGTAAAATGCTCCCGATGGGCGAATCCTTGTCGGTTTTTGCAACCAAGTCGCAATCCAATTTTGATTATATTTATCTCCTGCATAGTACAAATCAGGGCCTTTACGCCACAAACCAACTGTTTTGGCATTTACATTGCCTGAAATATTATGACAGGCTGTACACCCCTGTTTTTCCATAAATTTGAAGCCTTGAGCCGCACCAGCAGAAGCATTAACACTCCACAGCAACCCTACGACTGCAACAGTTCCAGATAATATGCGTAGCATATATTTCATCGATGACTCCTACGCAGGCTCTGATTTGAAACACCGCGTAGTTTTGCTTGCTCAAACAAGCCATAGCCTTTCTTCATAGACTCTTGGTAATAGAAATCTGGGTCATAATCGACATCTTTCCAAACATACCAATCATCCATCGGTGTACCTTCATACTCTTGAACAGTCAACGGACCACCTGGGAATTTACCGCCAGCAGTAATATGTTTATCGACATGATCATGGAAAATGAAACGACCTTCTTTATGGTTGGCTATGTAAATCGCATCATAGGTTTCACCTGGACCAATCAGTAAAGTGTTGGACATATAGGGAGCTGGTAAAGGCAGCCCATCTTTATGGCTAATTGTCCAGTCATGTCCGTGGATATGCATAGAGTGAATCGCACCACCTGCGCCGACAAAGCGAACACGTACGACATCACCTGTTTTCATACGAATCGGTTGATTATATGGGAATGATCGACCATTCACAGAAAAGTAATCTTCAATATCATATGGTGTAGCACCTGTACCATACTTCATGGCATTTTTGGATTCCCAAGTAGATAACATCATAATCACATCTTTGGTCACTGTTTTTTCCAATGCTGTTGGTTTTTTAGGATCAATAATGATTGGACCCCACATACCACGAATGCCAACATGTTCATTCACGTTCACATGGCAGTGATACCACATGGTACCAGCCCGGTCAGCATTAAACTTGTAAGTAAATGTAGCCCCCGGTTTGATTGGCTCTTGGGTAATGCCTGGAACACCATCTGAGCGCCATGAACCCATTTGATGCATACCATGCCAATGAATTGTATGAGACAATGATGTATTGTTGGTTACATGAATAATCAAATCATCACCTTGCTTAGCATGAATGAGCGGACCTGGAACCTGGCGGTTAAATGCAAATACCTTGTAATTTAAATCTGGAGCGACTGCAATCGTCATCTCATCAATCGTCATATTCATTTCACGTGTTGCGGCTTGCGCTGTCATCGACAAACCCAGTGCAAACGCAGCCAGTGCCAGTGTTGTTACCCTCTTAAATATATTCATTAAATAATACCTCCCTTACAACATAAAATTATTGAAATTACTTCAACTATGAAAACTTATAAGACGCATTAAAAATATATCTTATAAAATTGTCAAGCTTTCAAGCAAAATCAATCAGATTGCCCATTACACAAATCGTAACACGGGCAACAACAAATATTAAGTTTTTTTAATTTTATAAATTCTGCTAGAAATAATATTGCCTTTCAATAGCAGCAACCGATGAACATGAATCCTACATCAGCTCAAGTGTTAGGCTCACACAAGCCCTAAAATTACTTGTCTATAAATTTCGTTCAGCGCGAATGTTTTTTACAACCAACAGTCCTTCAATCAATACCCACATTGCCAATAGAAAAATCACAGAGCCAACACTGGCCACAGCCCACTGCTCATGATGAATCGCTTTACTTACACCCATAATCATGCCTGAAATCGTTGCGCCAAGCACCAGTAACATGGGCAATAAAGTATAAAGAATCGGTTTTTTCTTGCGGTACAGATAAATGGTTACAGTCAACAATGTCATGCCAGCCAAGATTTGATTGGTTGTGCCAAACAGCGTCCAAAGAAATAGACCTGCTGGTTTACCATTCACTTCAAAAAATGCAAAAAAACCAATCGCAGCTACAGCTAAAGATGTCGCGACATAACGATTTTCCAACACATTGATATTCAAAGTGTTACCAATCTCTTGTAGGTTAAAACGCAATAACCGTGCGCCTGTATCCACAGAAGTCATAGCAAAACCGACCACCACCACACTGATAAAAGCAGCAGCATAATCCACAGGCACACCCAGTTGATGAATAAAATTCGCATTACCTTGAATAAACACGCCTAATTTTTGATGCAATCCAACAGCTTTATCCCACGAACCATAAAACTGCTCCCAATCAGCGCGAGTCGCAAACGCTCCTGCTGTGGTTGCCAATACTGCCAGCAATGCCAATAAAGATTCACCAATCATGCCGCCATAACCAATCAAGGGTGCATCGGTTTCTTTATCCAACTGTTTGGAAGAAGTTCCTGATGCCACCAAACCATGAAAGCCTGATACCGCACCACAAGCAATCACAATAAATAAGAACGGTAACATCGGTGGCGCACCTTCTGGATGGGCATTAATCGCAGGAGCAACCCATTCAGGGTCGAGTATAAAAAAGCCAATCAACATCATAATAAGGGCAAGATATAAAAGCAGTGAGTTTAAGAAATCACGCGGTTGCAATAGCAGCCAAACAGGCAGTACACTGGCAAGGAAGGCATATACAAGTAATGACCATGTCCAATCATGGGCTGTAAAACCTGTGATGGGATGCTCCAAGCCCCAAGCTGTGGTTAACAACATGGCAACAAAGCCCACTGCAATCAACGGCCATACAGGTAGATTCTTTTTATAGACCAAAAAGCCAATCACCATAGCAATCAACATCAAACTATACGTAGGAAATACTGCTTCAGGGTGTGCCGTGGCAGGGATATTCGCCACATCAGGAGCCGCAAACAGCCCTGAAATAACCAGCACAAACACGCCCATTGCCAAAGCTACAAGGAAGAAAATCACCAGCAAAAAAAGCAACCGTGTACGCGGAGAAATCACATCATGAGCAATCATGCCCACACTTTGCCCTTTAAAACGTGAAGACAATACAAGCGCTGTAAAATCATGCACAGCACCAATCAATAACGTACCAAACACCACCCAACATAATGCAGGAACCCAGCCCCAAATCACAGCAATTGCAGGGCCAAGCATGGGCGCGAGACCTGCAATCGAGGCATAATGATGTCCAAATAGGATATATTTGTTTGATGGAACATAATCCACACCGTCACGCATGGCATGTGCAGGGGTTTGAGCATTGGCATCCAACTCAAAAACTTTGTTTGCCAATATCCCCTTGGCATAGAAACGATAAAATAATACATACAAACACAAAACCAGTATGGCCATCACAATAGGTGACATATCCCCTCCCTCTTATTGTACTAAATACAATGCTCGCTAAGCTAACCGCCATGAAAGCCAAAATCACTTATCTATCTCTCTGCTCGCTCTTATTCGCATCCTGCCAACAATCGCAAGATGTTCAGGTGGCGAATCATATCCAGCAAACGCCCATTGCCCAAGTAGGCACACAAACCATTTACAAAGAAGATGTGGATGCCGAATTGCGTGATTTACCCAACCACTTACAATACCTAAGTCAGAACAATAATGCCCGTCAACAGATATTAAAAACACTCATTCGACGCTCTGCTCTTAGCCAACAAGCCTTCGCCTTGGGTTTGGATCAAGATACATTGGTACACAGGCGCATCAATCGCAGCCGTGATTCCATTATGATTGAGGCCTTACGTGATTGGAAGCTCTCTCAACTACCCACGCCCACCCCTAAAGAAATTCAAGCTTATTATGAAAAGCATATCAGCCACTTCACCATTCCTGAACAAATTCATGCTCGCCATATTCTCGTTCGTCAAAAAAGTGAAGCTTTGGCTATTCTTAAAAAACTCAACCGTAAAAAAGATGATTTTGCATCCTTGGCAGCCCTTCATTCTATTGATGACAGTAATAAATCCCGTGGTGGTGATTTAAACTGGTTTCCACACGGCATGATGGTTCCCAGCTTTGAAAAAGTTGCATTTGCCTTGAAAAATATTGGTGATGTTAGTAAACCTGTCAAAACACAATATGGCTGGCATATTATTGAGCTCTTAGGCAAACGCCCTGCCTACACACAAACCTTGGATGAAGCAAAAGACGAAATTCTACAAATTTTACGTCAACAAGTACTTGATACTTGGATGGATGGTTTGGTGAAGGATAGTCAAGCAAATATCATTGATAATGATAGCTTAGAGCCAACCTTGCAACTGCCTATCAATCAACCCTGACAAGTAATCAATATGCCCAGCCTGTGCATTTAATGCAGGAATATAACGCAATGTCCCACCACCTGATTCTGCGAATATACCAGCATTTTCCATGCTTATTTCTTCCAGTGTTTCTAGGCAATCGGCAGAAAACCCTGGGCAAATGACATCGACATCGCCCACGCCTTCTTTACCCCATGCTTTAAGTGTGCCATCGGTATAAGGCTCCACCCACGGTTCACGACCAAAACGAGACTGAAAGGTTACTTTGCAATGTTCTTCATCCATGCCCAAGGCTTCACGCAACAAACGCCCTGTTTTCCAGCACAAACAAGGATAAGGGTCTCCCGCTTTAAAATAACGCTGCGGAATACCATGAAAGGACAATAACAAACGCTCACCCTTACCGTTTTTATCCCAGTGCGCACGCACACTATCGGCTAAAACCTGAATATAACCTTCATCATCATGATAACCATCCACCATTCTTAATGCTGGTATACGCCGCCATAATTTCAACACATCTGCCACGGCATCAAAGGTTGAAGCAATTGTTGTCGCGGAATATTGCGGGTAGAGCGGCAACACCAAAACTTTTCCACAACCTTTATCTTTTAAAGCTTCCAAAGCTGACTTCACCGACGGGTTGCCATAGCGCATCGCTAATTCCACCACTACATCTTCACCATATTTTTCAGCCAATTTCGATGCAATGGCTTTTTCTTGTTGGCGGCTAATTGCCATCAAAGGAGAACCATCTTTCGTCCATACTTTTTGATAGGCTGCGGCTGATTTCTTCGGGCGAATATTTAAAATCACACCATTTAACACCAACCACCACAACCAACGCGGCTGCTCCACTACACGTGGATCCCAAAGAAATTCTTTCAAATAGCGTTTCACCGCCGCAGGTGTTGCCTCATCAGGCGTACCTAAATTGGTAAGTAGCACACCAATTTTACTAGCCTTTTTAACTGGATGTTTATGTTGAGATGTTTCAGTCATCATTTACCCCTTAGCCTATCCGCGCAGCATAACCGCATCATGGATAAGATATAACCCTCAAAACAAAATAGTCAAAGTAGTATATTGACGAAGCCATCTACTTTCTGCGCCGTTCTTTAAAAAAAGCTTTTATTTGTACTGCACATACATCCGCAAGCACGCCACCTTTCAATGCAACTTGATGATTCAAACGCTCATCCGACAGCAATTGATACAATGATTCAACTGCACCTGTTTTTAGTTCGGATGCGCCATAAACGACCCTTGCAATACGGGCATGAATCATAGCTCCTGCACACATGGTACATGGCTCCAAAGTGACAAATAATTGCGCCCCAACAAGCCGATAATTGCCAATGGCAGTGCAAGCTGCGCGAATCACCTGTATTTCCGCATGAGCCGAAGCATCACACGTCGAAATCGGAGCATTATGCGCGATAAACTGCTGCCCATCAGGCAATACCAACACCGCCCCTACAGGTACTTCACCACATTCAGCCGCTAATGCAGCCTGCTCAAGAGCTTGTTCCATATATTGTTCATCGGTGAACATTATGATTTTAGTTTCGGGTCAAACACATCGCGTAGACCTTCGCCCAGTAAATTATATCCCAATACCGTAATCAAAATCGCCAAACCAGGGTATAAAGACAACCACCAAGCCAGTTGAATATTATCTTTACCCTCGGTAAGAATATTACCCCATGATGGATCTGGTGGTTGCACACCCAAACCCAAAAAGGATAAGCCTGATTCCACCAATACTGCGCCTGCAATACCCAGTACGGCAGAAACCATGATGGGTCCCATAGCGTTGGGCAGTAAATACTTCCAAATAAGACGTATCGGGCTCACACCTAAACTTTCCGCAGCCTGAATAAATTCACGACTGCGCAGCGATAAAAATTCAGCACGTACCAAACGTGTCACACCCATCCATGAGGTCAGCCCAATCACAATCATAATATTCCAAATTGACGGCTCTAAAAAGGCAATGACTGCCAAGATTAAAAAGAAGGTTGGAAAACAAAGTACCATATCCGTACTACGCATAATCCATGTATCCATGCGCCCACCCATGTAGCCCGCCATCGCTCCCAACAACACACCAATCGCAATGGATAAACCAACTGCAACAAAACCGACTGCCAATGAAATACGTGCGCCATACAACATGCGCGAAAACACATCACGACCCAAAGTATCCGTACCACACCAATGTTGCCAAGATGGTGGCATTAAAATATCACGCACATTGATGTTTGTTGGGTCATAAGGTGCAAGCCACGGTGCAAACACCGCTAGAAAGGCAATTGTGAGAACAATGCCGCCTCCGACCAACATCAATGGTTGTTGTTTGAGATAACCCAACATGCTCAATCTTTCCCCTGACGAATGCGCGGGTCAGCCCATGCATATGCTAAATCTGCCATAAGATTACCAATTAAGGTCAATACCGCACCAATGACCGTAATCCCCATCACCACGGTATAATCACGCGCTAAAATCGCCTCGTAAAACAAACGCCCCATACCAGGCAATGAAAATAAATATTCCACAATCACCGAACCACCAATCAGCCCAGGAATGGAAAGACCCAACAGCGTAATAATCGGCAAAATGGCATTTTTAAGTGCCAAACGATAACGAATGGTGTTTTCAGGCACGCCCATAGCCCGTGCCGTGGTAATATAATCGGCACGAATCACTTCCAGCATACCAGTACGCATAAATCGGCTCATACCTGCCAAGCCGCCAATTGCCGAGACAAAAACGGGTAAGATTAAATGTTTAAAAAAGTCGACTTGTTGTTCCCAAAAGCTCATCTGCTGCCAGCTATAATCATGAATGCCAGAAATCGGCAAGAGATTCATATTCACACCCAAGCCCATCATCAACAACAAACCCAACCAAAAGGATGGAATGGCAAAACCAATAAACACAAATACCGTCATGCCACGGTCAAACCACGAGTCTTGTTTTACTGCGCTCATCACACCAATCGGTATCGCCACCAAGAAAATAAGCATCATTGCCAGTATATTAATCCATAAAGTGACAGGGAGACGCTCCATCACCTTATCCAAAACAGGTCTATGATCACTGGAAAAAGACTCGCCAAAATCAAGCACAGCCAAACGTCTCAGCCAGTTCCAATATTGCTCATAAAGTGGTTTATCAAGTCCATAATAGGCACGCAGACGCTCAATATCTTGCGAAGAAACTTTGGGATTAAACTCCTGTCCTGTCACTGCAGGCTCACCAGGCGCCAAATGCATCATAGCAAATGAAATCATCGTAATACCCAGCAGTAGTGGCAACATGCCAGCGAGGCGTTTAAGTGCGTAAGATTTCATGGACGAAAGCTTACGAGACTTCCTCTTCTCCTGCTACAGCTAATACAATTTTACCTTGCATATGCCCCTCTTCAATCAACTGATGGGCTTGTGCGGCATCTTCTAATGGCAAGGTTTTACCAATATGGATTTTCAATTGTTCATTATCAATTAACTGTCCGCATTGCTCCAATATCGCTGCATGGTGCGCTGCACCCTCTTTTAAGTCTGACAACATCGGCGTAAGCATCAGTTCCTGTGAGACCCGTACATTTTTCATACGCAGGGCTTTCCAATCCACATCATCAGGCACCTGTAAAATACTGACCAAGTCACTGTAATGTGCCATAGCTGGAATCAATTGTGTAAAAGCTTCACCACCGACTGTGTCAAAGGCAATATTCACACCTTTACCATCTGTCCATGCCAATAAAGCTTCAGCAACATCTTCTTTTGTATAATCAATGACCTTATCTGCACCCAACTCACGAACAAATGCAGCTTTTTCAGCACTACTCGCCGTGGTTGCAACGTCGCAACCTGCAATTTTCGCCAATTGAATCGCCACATGCCCTACACCACCTGCCCCTGCATGCACAAACACTTTCTGACCTGATTGTAAGCCTGCCCTATCAAATAAAGCTTCCCACGCGGTAAGCAGTACCAATGGCGAAGCCGCAGCTTGCAAATAACCCAAAGATTCTGGTTTTGCTGCCAAAAATTCAGCAGGGACAATGATATATTCTGCATAATTGCCTTGCGATTGCCCTGCATGCTGTTGCCCAAGTCCGCCATAACAATAATATACTGGATCACCCGCAGAGAATTCAGTGACATCACTACCCACAGCTTCAACCACACCTGCCCCATCACAACCCAAGACAGCAGGATAGGCATCGGGGAAAAACATGCTATTGGCACGTAATTTTGTATCAATCGGATTTATGCCTGCTGCAAAGATTTGAACCAATACCTGATTTGGCTCACTGATACTTGGTTTATCAAGGTTTTTTAACGCTAAAACCTCAACCCCACCTTCTTGATCAATACTCATTGCCCGCATACAAACTCCTTTTCAACTGCAAAGCAGCTATACTGCTCATTATACCATGAATATTAGGCGAGGTTATATCATGACATCACTACACACAAAAAATTGTATCCCATGCCAAGGTGGGGTGCCTGCTTTGCTTGGTTTGGAAGCTGAAAAATTCTTAGAAAAAGTTGAAAATTGGCATTTTTGTGATAAAAATAAGAAAATAAAAAGAAAATTCACTTTTCCTAATTTTATAGATGCACAAAACTTTGCACAAAAGGTTGGCAATATTGCCGAATCAGAAAATCATCACCCTGATATTTGTTATGGCTGGGGTTATTGCACTGTCACAATTTACACCCATAAAATTGGCGGCCTACATGAAAATGATTTCATCCTAGCCGCCAAAATTAATAAACTATAAAAGCCACCAAGTAACTGTTCAGGTTGCCGCTGATTTGTTTGCTAGCGAGGCGAAAAAACGCAGCCTACTTCGTGTAGGTGAGTATTTTTTAACGCTGCTAGCGAGAAAATCAGTGGTAAACTGAATAGTTACTAAGATTTTTTTACAAATTGTGTAAGAATTACAATTTGTTGGCTATTCACTCGGCCTTCAATATGTTCAGCATTATCAGCCACCAAACGAATATTACGCACTGGCGTACCACGTTTGGCAGTAAAGCCGCCACCTGATACTTTCAAATCTTTAATCAACACCACACTGTCACCATTTTCAAGCACAGCGCCATTGCTATCCCTATGCACAATAGCATCTTCTTCGGCAGTCTCAGCACCAGCCTCTGCCCATGCTTTTACGTCATCTTCCAAATACATCATATCAAGCAAATCCTGCGGCCAACCTTCTGCGCGCAAACGGGTCAGCATACGCCAAGCCATCACCTTCACAGCATCCACTTCGCTCCACATGCTATCATTCAAACAACGCCAATGATTGGCATCGACGTTATCAGGATTTTCAATCTGATCAGAGCAAGTTGCACAGATATAAACACACTGATCCGCTGTGTTATCTGGGCTTGATGGCACTTCATACACAGCCAAATTATCTGTTGCTGCACATAATTCACATTTGGATTCACTACGCGTTTGCAATGCTTGCTCTATACTCATAACTATTCTCTCTATATTAAACTTTATGGGAATTAACATACCCATCATTTGCGGGCGGATGATTCATCTCGAATGTAATAAAGTCAAATAAAGTATGACTATGTATATGATAGAATAGCCGAGTGGGGAAACATTGATAAAGCAAAGCATCCTTAAAACATCATTATTTACTATTGTGGCATTGATTGCATTTGCCGCCAACTCCGTATTATGTAGGCTTGCTTTAGATATTTACAAAATGGATGCAGGTAGTTTCACGACGCTTCGGCTTCTATCTGGTGCCATCGTACTATGGATTCTAGTTCGCACACAACATCAACAAAACAGTCATCCTCGTTTTAACTTTTCAACAAGCTGGTTTTCAGCATCCATGTTGTTTATTTACGCCGCAGCTTTTTCCTTTGCTTATATTACGCTCGATACAGCGACAGGTGCCCTCATCCTCTTTGGCAGCGTGCAAATCACCATGATTGCTTACTCAATATATGCAGGGAACCGCCCGAGCATGGCTGAGTGGGCAGGCTTATCCATGGCATTTATTGGTTTCATTTATCTTATTTATCCTGATTTAAGCAGCCCTTCTGCCATGGGTTTTCTACTCATGAGCATCGCTGGCATCGCATGGGGTTTTTATAGTATTCAAGGCAAGCATAGCAAAAAAGCATTGTTCGATACTGCCCAGAATTTTATAAAAACGATGCCTTTTATAGCCATATTAGCACTTATCACATTGCCCCAGTCTCACCTAAATCTACAAGGCATACTGCTTGCCCTACTATCTGGCGGCATCGCATCAGGTATGGGTTATGCGATTTGGTATAAGGCATTAACAGGGCTCTCCAATCATCAAGCTGCAGTTGTGCAACTTGCTGTTCCCGTCATCGCTGCCATCGGTGGTGTGATATTTGTGTCGGAAGAAATGACACTTCGTTTGGTCATTTCTACCATCATGGTCTTGGGCGGCATTCTTATTGTTATTTCAACGCGATATTTTATTCAACAAAAATAACAAGTTAGATTCATTTCATAAAAAATTCACACATAATATGGAATTTTGGCACGTTATCTGCTTATATTTTTATAACAACAACTTGTTGTACTGGTGTTGTGGTTTGCAAGTTTGAGCCGATATGCACTGAACGGGAGTTTAATGTCTGATTGTGTGAATCCCTTTATTTGGGATACCTAATGTCAGAATGCGACACCCACCTAAGCTTTTAGGGTTCAGTTCTTTGTAGGCCACAACACCAGTCCAGTTGGTTGAAAGCAATAGCACCTGCCAATATCCCCCCATTGGCAGGTGTTTTTGTTTAGGAAAAGAATCTGATTCAAACATCCAACTACGTCATAACCCACCCTTCTGACAACGCAGCGTAAAACCAAGCTCAAAACGCAAACCATTAGGACGTGATATGATAAATGGTGGTTCTTGCTGCCACTGCCAACGTTTTTCTGCAAACAGTTCATGCATATCCAGCCAATCACAATGAAATGGAGGACCGCCTGCTGCACCGGTTTGCATCATAGAAAAAAGCAGGGTTCCATTGGGTTTCAACCATGTATAAAGACACTGTTCATAATGTTCCCGTTGCTCTACTGGCAAAGCGCACAAACATGTCTGCTCATATACAATATCAAAGCTATGTTTCGGTTGATAATCAAACAAATCAGAACATACAAGCGTTGCGCTCACATTCGCATCGTGCAAAGCCTGTCGTACGGCAGCAATCGCAGAAGGAGCCAAATCCAAGGCAGTCACATCAAAACCACGTTTAGCTAATGCAACAACCTCATAACCCCGACCACAACCAGGAATCAAAATACGTTGATTGGGCGTGATATTTCCATCTTCAAACCAATGCTTCAAAGCAGGGCTTACCGCACCCCTATCCCAACCCGTATCTTTTTGTTGATACAATGCTTCCCAATCCATACTCACCTCTTTTTTGACCACGGTATAAATGCAGAAACAGATGCCTGATAATTGGCATAATCAGGATGCTCTCTAAGCATACGTGTTTCTTCAAAACGTGAGCCAATGATAAAATATACACATATAACCAAAGCAAAATGAAAACCATTCTGCGTCTGCTCAGGCATTGCCAATAAAATCAACATTGCACCAACGTACATCGGATGCCTTAACCAACGATAAATACCACTGACAACAAACGGGTCTGTACCTTCATTAGCTTTACGTAAACCTAAAAAAACCAAGCCATCAATCGGTTGAAATGCTGCCAATGCCACAATCACGCCCAACACTTGCAGACTCACCATAACCATCCAAATCAGCCCATCAGTTTGATAGAATGGCACATCAGGCAACTGATGCACAAAGAAAGTCCACAACCCCGTTGTTATCAAAGCAAAAACAGAATACAACAAGCGATAATGCGGTTCATGTAAGCCATGTGCATAAGCCCATTGTTTGCAAGTATGTGAGGCAACAACACTATGAATTACTGCAAATAATAAGCCGGACAACCATATCCACAGTCCACTTTCCCAAGCACTCATACCGTCATCTCACCATGACAAAAACCCAGACGTTAACATACTCACCTATGCCTCAGGTTTATCAACAATCAATGGTTGTTCATACTTAAAGTCAACTTGATG
This sequence comes from uncultured Pseudomonadota bacterium, assembly GCA_913055645.1. Taxonomy (GTDB): domain Bacteria; phylum Pseudomonadota; class Zetaproteobacteria; order Mariprofundales; family Mariprofundaceae. The sequence goes on from CAJXLC010000019.1 coordinate 24,261, forward strand.
AAACGCTTCCAACGATTTGTTTTTTATTTTACCCCAAAAAGCATGGTCAATCTTTAACCAACGCAGAATTAGATCCTCAGACAGCCCTTGCTCTTGTAAAGATTCGCGTAACAAACCTTGCCGTATTTCTAGCAATTCTTTAGTGATATACATGCGCCTATGAGCAAGTGGTAGTTCTCTGCCTGGATAAGGGTTTTTAGAACCCATTTTCTCAGCCATAAATTGAGTCTGGCGTAATTCAATGGCTTTTTGATCATGCCCAACAAAAAACTGACCCAACCATGGATGCGCATAAACCTTATCATAAAATACGGTATGGACATGCTCCATGGCTGCAATACCACCAATAGCATCAAGTAGAGATTGTTTTTTCATTTATCTAAGCCTTAGGCTTCCAAAAATGCCATAATATCATTCATATTTTCAAACTTTGGAAGTATTACTTTATTTTACACCCGAGCAATCATAGGTGAAAACGCACACTAAACCACCTGCTTTTTTCGTATCACATGCGTCAATGCTGCCGTGGTAACGATACACCACACCGCAAACAATGCTGCTGGCAATGCAGTTTGAGGCTCGAAATGTTTCAATGCCAATGCAACACCCAAACCAGCATTTTGCATCCCAATTTCAATCATCAAGGTCACTCTATAGCTCGCCTTAAAAGAAAAAAGCGTTGCAACCAACCAGCCCAAGAGATAACCCAAAGCATTCACGATGACCACCATCAGCACTATCCACATGGATAGCTGTGCAATGCGTTCCTGATTCGCAGCAACGGCATAGCTGCAAATAACAATAATCGCGAGCGAAGCCAACGCTGGTGAAATATGTTCAATATGCCCATGTATTTTGTGCATTCTTGGTTTGAGTAACATTGCAATAAACAATGGTAACACAACAATCATAAAAATAGTCTGCATCATCGGCCAAAATGGAATGGGCATCCAAACCCCACCCAATAATTGCATCAATGCTGGCGTTACCAATGGTGAAAGCATGGTCGCTAACATCGTCATAGCAATGGAAAATGCTACCGCACCACCAGCCAAATAAGTCATTACATTCGATGCCATTGCCCCAGGCGCACAACCCACAATAATAAATCCCAATGCCAATGCAGGAGGGAAACCCAACCATGTAACGATTCCTGCAGCAGCAAAGCCAAGCAGTGGCATAATGCTATATTGACTCATCACACCAATCACGATGCTTTTCGGATCTTTTAAAGCTGCTTTCGCCTCATCAAGTGGCAACACCAAACCCACTGCAAACATAGTCGCCGCAAACAACCAGAGAAAATAATCTTTTACGGGTAAAAATAATGCTGGATAAACATATGCTACCACTGCCGAAACAAGCGTCAGTATTGCCATATTTTTTGTAATCCATTTAAACATAAAACAATCCTTTTTTAACTAATAAAGTGCTGATTAAAAATATCGGCACTTCCCTAAATTTCATGTAGCTATTCAGATTGCAGCTAATTTACCCAAGATCAAGACGAAAAAGCGCAGCGTACTCCTGTACGTGAGCATTTTTCAACGCAGAGCTTGAGTAAATAAGTGGTGAACTGAATCGTTACAATTTCATTTCCACAAACCATCACGAAACCATGCCTGCGAATTTGCATCAAGCAAACTGTATGGCGATGCTTGTTGCAACAAAAAATCTACCAATAACACCCTATCCTTGTCTTTCAAAAGCAAATCGCGCCGCCTTATTTCTTCCAATAACTGCGTTGAAGTTACCGCTGGCAATATATAATCAACCCCCACTAATGCCGATTCTTGCTGTTTTTTCTCTGATACACATAACAATGATACATACGGATATTTTTCAATTTCATTCAAATAAGAGATTACACTTAAATCCGTTAAAAATTCCAAATTATGGACAATTACAAGATGATAGATTGAAGTTTTGTTTATTTCAGGGATAAAATCATGAATATTGGCTATATTTTTATATTTCCCCTGTTCAAGAAGCGCATCTAAAAGTGATATTTGGCGCTTTTCAACATCTCGCATATCTACCTGAAATACACGCCATACTTCAGGGAGTATGCTACGTAGATCTTGCAATGTTCGACGACGACCTTGCCCGTGCGGACCAATCAAATTGATGCTTTTGCCTTGCTGCAATGATTTGAGTAATTGATGTGTAAACTCAACGCGTAAACATTGCTCATTCATGGCTATCAGACCAATGGTGGTTGCGTAACGCTTATGGGTAACACCCGTTCCATTTCATCTTTTAACTCTTGCTCATCCAACAAGCCCTTACGCACCAATAAACGGAGCAAAGCATCCAACTGTGCTTGGTTCACTGCTATCGATGCAACATCTGAAGCTGAATGATTTTCTACACTAGCCTTACAACGTGCGGGTGAAGCGGTTTGCCCTTGCTGCATCATTTGCAACAAAGCATCATCCACCTGCCCTGTAATTTTTAAACCCCGCTGCCTTTGAAAAGCTTTCACTGCATCACGCGTGGATGCACCAAACATGCTTGGCCTATCTTCCACGCTATATCCCATACTCCGCAAAAGCCCTTGTAACTCACTCACACTTTTCCCACGCATAAACATTTTTAGCGGTCTTGCCATGATGATTCTCCAAATATTTGGGTAACTATTCAGCTTACCACTGATTAACCTAAGCTCTACATTAAAAAATACTCACGTACAGAAAGTACGCTGCGATTTTCCGTCTTGATTTTAAGCCAATCAACGGCAACCTAAACAGTTACGTACTTAACTTATATGCTCGCTGCGGTGTTTTATCATGAATACAGTCACCAAGAAAACAACAAATACCAATACCTGCATGGCACTGGGGCTATCATCATAACCCATCAAAACATGCAAAAATTCACCCAAAACACTTTCCATAGAAAGCAGTGCGGAGCTATCCCATAGTCTATCTACCAGTGCGGGCAACATATCCACCATAATTAAGTTCGCAGCAGCTTGCGATGCCATACCCGCTGCCAAGAGCATCAACAGCCAACCCACCACCAGAAACATCTGTTTTACAGGGATACGCACCAAGCCACGGTATAAAATAAATCCAACAATTACGCCAAGAAATAAACCAACAGCCCCACCCCACACGGTAGCCCAACCATCATCTTGCACTGACTGTGCTGCGCCAAAGAGAAAAAATACGGCTTCAGAACCTTCACGCATCACAGCTGCCAAGGTAACAAAAAACAAAGCTGTACCTGGTAAATCGCCATCCACTACGGACTGCCCAACTTGGCGCATACGAAGTGACATCTCACGCCCATGTTTTGCCATCAAAATCACTGTCCAGGAAATCAGAATCGCTGCCAAACTCAATAGCACAGCATTAAAAACAAATTCACCATCGCCATCCATGGATGATTCAAGTTCGGTCATAAATATTGCAATAGCAGCCGCCCCCAACAAACCCAACAGTGTTCCAAAAGCTATCCACCTACGGCTCTCTAATGAGCCTGTTGTAGCAGCCATGAGAACGCCTAATACGATGGACATTTCCAACACTTCACGAAATACAATAATCATTGCAGACATCATAGGTTTTTACTCTCCTGAGAATCATTTGAACACGACTGACACACACCAAAAATTAATAATTGATGACCCGTCATTTGAAATAATCGATCTTGCGCGACTTGCTGTTGGCGACTTTCAATTTTATTGTCACAAAACTCTTCAATATCGCCACATTTGATACAAACAAGATGATCATGGTGTCCCTTGTCTGCACGCTCATAACGTTTTTTGTCCGCCAACTGAATGGATTGAATCAAACCCGCATTCTCCAACGCCGCCAAACCACGGTATACGGTGGCAATTCCAAGTTGTTCACCATTTTCACCCAAACACCGTGCCAGTTCTTCAGCATCCCAGTGTTGATTTGAACGATTGATTAAATCGAGAATTGCTTGCCTTTGTACTGTTAATCTCACCATAACGGAGAATGATAACCATTATCAATATCAACACAAGAAAAAAATTAATCTTCACATATATTTGTTACCGTTAAAATAAAAAAGCCTGCAAAAGCAGGCCTTTAAATCTATACTATACATTTACTGTGAAGTGTCCTGTTCAAAAAGGTATATCATCATCAACAGGCACATCATTAAATGCGGGACTATCGGCAAACGGATCATTTTTAGCTTGCTTCGGCTGATTATTTTGACCGCCGCCATGGGTTGGAAAGCCGCCACCTTGCTGCTGTCCACCCTGTTGCTGATAACCACCCCCACCCTGTTGCTCATTACGACCACCAATTAAATCCAGCTTATCCACAGATACTTCAACAGAGGTGCGTTTGTTACCATCTTTATCATCGTATTCACGAATGCGTAACTCGCCACTGATAGCAACTTGTGTACCCTTAACGAGATATTGCGGGAGTTTTCCTTCAGCACGCTTACCAAATAGTGAACAACGCAACCAGTTTGTGCCTTTATTTTCACCAAAACCATAATCTACTGCCACAGAAAATGAACAAATAGCCATGCCACCCGGTGTAAAACGCGTTTCACTGTCCCGTGCCAAACGCCCTGTAAAACTGTATATATTCATAATACTACCCTTCCCACTTCAAATAAAAATACTTTCGCCAAACGTAACTATTCAGATTGCTGCTGATTTGTTCAAGATTAAGGCGAAAAAACGCAGCGTACTTCCTGTACGTGAGTATTTTTCAACGCAGAGCTTGGGTAAATCAGTGATAAGCTGAATAGTTACCGCCAAACTAGCATCAAAATGCTGTCGCCTACAACCTCATTCAAACTATAGCGCGCGTGCCAATTGCATACCCAACCATGCCACACCAATACCAAGCAAGATTTGCAAACATATATTACCCAATGCCCATGCCATCGCACCTTCTTGCATTAGCCTTACGGTTTCAACAGAAAAGGTCGAAAAGGTCGTGAATGCACCTAAAAAGCCAACCGTAATAGCCAAACGTGCCAATTCACCGACTGTACTTCGCTCAACAAGCCAGATAAACAAGAACCCAAGCACAAAGCTGCCCAACACATTAACGAACAATGTTCCCCACGGAAACGCTCCCCCAGTAGTACGTTGCACTGCAGCAGCAAGCCAAAAACGCATTATTGCACCACAAGCACCACCCAATGCCACTGCTATCATCTGTTTCATATCTTCGTTTCCTTACGCAATTGATTACGCCGCTCTTCCAACCAATTCTTGCGCTCTCGCAATGTTCGTTCAAAACCACGTTCTGTCGGCTCAAACAAACTAACAGCTGTCATCTCTTCTGGGAAATGATGCTGATCTACCACGGCATCGGCAGCATGATGTGCATATTGATAACCCTCACCATGACCAAGTTCTTTCATAAGTTTGCTTGGTGCATTTTTCAAATGCATAGGCACATCCAAATCTTGCGTTTCTTTTGCCAACTTTCTCGCTGCCTTTTCAGCCATATAAGCAGCATTGCTTTTCGGGGCTAACGCTAGATAAATCACCGCTTCAAACAAGCCCTGTTCACCCTCTGGCGAACCCAAGGCTTCATACATGCGCTGTGCATCCAAACATAGACTCAAAGCTTTGGGGTCTGCCAAGCCAATGTCTTCTGTGGCAATGCGAATCAAACGTCGAGCTAAATACAATGGCTCTTCACCACCCTCAAGCATACGTGCCAACCAATAACATGCCGCATCCACATCCGAGCTTCGAATGGATTTATGCAACGCAGATATAAAATCATAATGCCCATCGCCATTACGGTCATATTTACTCTGTCTACGTAACCATTGCTGTTCCACATCCGATAAATGCCAAGTCCGCGATGTTCCTGCTTCAAACAAAGCTTGCAAAGCATTCAAGGCATAACGCGCATCACCGTCTGAGGCTTTTCCTAACCATTGCAAGGCATCATGATCAAGAGAAAAATCTTGTTCTTGCTCTTGTAATACATTGATAGCACGCTGTAAAACTTGCTCCAGCGCAGGTGCATCCAATGCCTTCAACACAATCACACGGCAACGCGATAGCAGCGCGTTATTCAAAGTAAATGAGGGATTTTCAGTGGTTGCACCCACCAAAACCAATGTACCATCTTCGATATAGGGCAACAACACATCCTGCTGTGCTTTATTAAAACGGTGAATCTCATCCAAAAACAACACATAAGAGCGATTTTCACCCTTAGCTTTATTCACTATTTCCTGCACTTCTTTTTTCCCTGCTGAAACGGCTGATAGCCGTGCAAATGGCATATTTGCTGCTTCTGCCATTAGGGTGGCTAGCGTTGTTTTGCCAACTCCTGGTGGTCCCCAAAAAATACACGATACTGCACGCCCTTCTTTCATCGCAGCTGCAAACCAAGATTTTTTATCTGTTAACTCATCTTGCCCCTGCACATCTTGCAAACAGCTAGGCCGCAAACGGTAAGCAAGCGGCACATCAAGCTGTGAAGAGCCAGATTTTGTTTCTGGAAACAATGAGACCGTAGAAGTCAGCTTAAAATGCCTTCGACAATGAAATCATCAGCGCTTGTTTACGGTCACGATATTCTCCTGCCACAAGTGCTGTAGCCGATTGCTTGGCATGAAAAGTATAAGCATATGCCACATCCATATGTACACCAAATACATCACCACCAGCACCAAGACTTAAACGATGTCCAGATTGATCTGAAATTACCCGCTGAAATGCGGATGCACGATTCGCGCCCTGTTCATAGGCATAACCAAAACGAAGCGTTGTATTAGGTAACCAATACCATGTGGCACCCATTTTAAGTGCTAATGTATCCTTCAAATCAGTGGCATTCCTAATGGTGCTTCCGCTTACATCAAGATTCTTCAAACGAGACCAACGTGCATAAGCTAGGTCTGTCTCTAAACGCCATGCATCCGACATATCATAGGATACACCCAATGTGACTTGCTCTGGCAACTTTAAATCAACCTGCTGACTACCCGACTTCACCTTTGCTTTGGTGCCTGAGCGTAACATCATACCTACTTGCCACAACGGTGCAGGCTTCCAATTTACTCCGATATTCACACCAAAACTAGCTTTATCTTTACCTGAAAAAGAAGCAGCACCCTGTGTCATATTGATTGTAGTTCGATACACATCAACACCATGAGCAACAGCCAACGTGCTACTTACAGCATAAATCAAGTCCAAAGATATACGATCTGATTTAATAAATGTTGTATCACCACCCCAAACCGTATTATTTGAATAGGCCTTACTCGAAGCCAATGAGAACGCAATATCTGAGTCATGAGACACCCATGCTGCATGAAATGAGCTAGCATTTTTTGCGCCGCCATCATTTGATTGAATCGCGCCACTGGGTAATTTGACAGATAAATTACGATTCCGGGAGGCAAAACCACCTTCTACATACACACCACCATCCAACCATGCAATCGCTGCAGGATTGTAGGATGCTGCGGTCACATCAGCAATACCTGCCACGACAGCATTGCCTGCTCCCACGCCCGATGCTGAAAAATCATTATTGGCAAAACCCGCCGCTTGGCTTGAAATGCTTCCACTTCCCCACACACACAACAATCCTGCTACTGCAAACAAACGTTTCATTAATTTCTCTCCATTATATTTCCATTGACATCAATTACATCAACACCATCTGGAATTTCAAATTCAAATAAACTTGCATCAGGCATATGCTCATCAATGGATAATAATCGCATACGATTACGATTACCTAAACTATCCCGCGTTTCAAACCACACAGGCATACCCTTTTCATGCAATGCCAACCACAATTCCGTAGCCATATCTCCATCACCAATACGCAGATGATATACACCAGCAGTCGCATCCAATACATGTACTTCCTTAGCGGTTACCCGCCCTTCTAACAGACGCATCGCAACGGGATCAACAGCACTGATTGATTGCAGCCATTGTGCTTGCATTAAATCTGGTTCATACAGCCAGATACCATCACCATTACTGACATACAACTGCTCATAAGGCTCGACATATTGCCAACGAAAATGACCTCCCTTAGCAACCGCTAGCGTGCCATTATAAACCTGCTTACTTCCATCACCATAAAAAATACTCTGCTCAAATTTACATGAAAAACCTGACAACGCCGCCAAACGCTGCAATCCCTGTTTTAAGGGTACAGGCAATGTCTCTGATGTTGCCATGGATGAAGATTCTGCCCACGCCGAGGTCGATAAAAGTAACATAAACAACAGTGCTATGTGTTTCATTCAAACACCTCACCTTCACGCCCACCTAGAACTTTACGAGTGCCTCCAGAACCCGGAGGTGTTACCAGACCATCTTCTTCCATTTGTTCCACAATGCGACTGGCGCGATTATAACCAATGCGCAAATAACGTTGCACCATAGACACCGAACATTTTCCCTTTTCAATCACCAGCGCAGCCGCTTCGTCATACTTTTCGTCTTTTTCTCCGCCACCAGAACCATCACCCATGGCATCTTCAGCATTATCCAAACTCATACTAAAGACTTCATCTTTATAATCAGGTACGCCCTGTGTTTTTAAATACTCCACCAAAGAGATTACTTCATTATCATCCACAAATGCACCATGCACACGCTTCAAGTCTGTGCTTCCAGACATGAGCAATGAATCACCCATGCCTAATAGTTGCTCAGCACCCATTTGATCAAGAATAGTTCGCGAATCAATTTTTGATGATACTTTAAATGCCAAACGACTTGGTAAATTGGCTTTGATTAACCCTGTAATCACATCCACACTAGGACGCTGGGTTGCCAAAATAAGGTGTAAGCCCGCCGCACGCGCTTTTTGTGCCAAACGACAAATGGATTGTTCTACTTCTTTGCCTGCGACCATCATTAAGTCTGCCAATTCATCAATAATAATGACAATCAACGGTAATGTTTCACCATCTTCTTGTTTGCTTACCTGCTTATTATAACCATCAAGGTTTCGCACTTTGGCTTCCGACATGAGCTTGTAACGACGTTCCATTTCAAAAACTGCCCAAGCCAAAGCTTTATTGGCTTTGTGCGGGCTGGTCACCACAGGTACCAATAAATGCGGAATATCATCATACATAGACAATTCTAGCATTTTCGGGTCAACCATAATCAAACGCAGCGTGTCAGGTGTATGTGCCATCAACATCGAACAAATCATGGTATTCACCGACACAGATTTTCCTGAACCAGTCGTACCTGCCACCAATAAATGTGGCATTTTTGCCAAATCAACCACCACCGATTGACCTGCAATATCCACACCCAAAGCAAGCGGAAGAATTTTCTTCTTATCCGAAAATGCTGCGCTAGAAACTACATCGTGCAACACCACCATTTCCCGTGATTCATTCGGCAACTCAATACCAATCGCATTTTTACCAGGGATATTGCCTGCTACACGCACACTAATCGCTGACATCGAACGCGCCAAATCATCTTGCAGTGCAACCACCTTGGATACTTTGGTACCTGCCGCTGGCTCTAACTCAAACTGCACAACTACAGGCCCAGGTTGCACAGCTACAATCGTTCCTTCTACACGATAATCGAGTAATTTTTTCTCAAGCATACGACTCATCACCTGTAATGTTTCACCACTATAGGTATGAGCAGCATTTTTACGCGGCGTAAATAATGATAAAGATGGCAATTTAAAATTCGAATCTGAAGGTGTACTAAGTGATAGTTCAACCTGTTTTTCTTCTTGTGCCCGCTGCGATACTTTCACATTTGCGACTTGTAAGATTTCAGGTTCCACCCTGTTCTCGGGTTCAGGAGGACGGATTTCTTTTTGTCGCTGTCGTTGCTCTTTGCCTTCCAAACGTTCACGACGTGATTGCAAATCTCCTTGCAATCGTGCCTTGAGATGTGAGCCTACAGTCATAAACTGACGTAATATCCAAAGCAATAGCAGACCTATACGTTGAATCACTGCCAACAATGAAATATGTGAAGCAATCACAAAACTACTTAACATCAAGGCAATCAATACCACATCACAACCCAAAGCATGCAAAGGCTCAGTCAAAGCATCAGCCAGTATCGTGCCCAAAGCACCACCCGTGCCTGCTGGCAATGCCAACCAAGCAATACTGTGCATGCTTTCTAGTGTGAGGTTCGCATGCAATAAACCCGATACAGCAACCACACAAGGCAGCCAAAAAAGCGATGTCCAACCAGCACTGTAAGGGCGATAACCAGCAACCATACGTACCATCAAAGCAATACCCAACAATACAAACAACCAACTCGCCAGTCCAAACAACTGATACATCAAATCAGCAACCCATGCGCCAACTGTGCCAAGCATATTTTCAGCTTGCACAGATGTTGCATGATTCAAAGAAGGGTCACTGGCATGAAAGCTATATAATGAAGCAGCCACCATTGCCACTAACGCAAACACCAAAAAAGCCAAGGCTTCACGCATAACCAATGGTGTCATTTCGACTTTATCCGAATCTGCCATTAGATCTCAATCACCACAGGTAAAACCATCGGACGACGACCCAAACGTTTTTTACACCAACGGCGCAACCACAAACGAATTTCTTCACGTGTTTCATCCAAATCCGCAAGCATTTCTTGATCGATTTGATTCAAATGTCTGTACATATCCGCAGCAGCATCCTCTAACACTTCTTCACTCACCGACTCATGCAACACACCACGCGCAGTCAATTCAGGCTCCGTTAACAAACTACCTTCATTCTCTGAAATCAATACGGTCACTGAAATCATCCCGTCATCCGCCAGTATGCGACGATCTCGCAAAACCAAATCATCAACTTCATCACGATGCAGTCCATCCACAAACACGGCACCAGCATGAAATCTTGGCCCATGCCCAATACCCTGTTCATCAATCACAACACTTTGTCCATTCTCTGCGACCACCGTGTTTTCAAAAGGAATACCAGTAGCCACGCCCAGTTCACGATGCTCAATCAAATTACGATATTCACCATGCACAGGATAAAAATATTTCGGGCGAGTTAATTCCAACATCTGCTTGAGTTCATCTTGTTGGGCATGACCAGAAACATGCAAATGCGCTTGCCCAGCATGCAAAATACGTGCGCCACGACGGTAAATATGATTAAACAGTCCTGCAATCACACGTTCATTACCAGGAATATTCGATGATGAGAAAATGACCAAATCACCTTCCCCCAAACGAATCGTCGGAAACTTATCTTGTGCAATGCGAGCCAGTGCAGCACGCCATTCGCCTTGCGAGCCTGTGGCAATAATCAACAATTCATGATCTGGGATATTTTGTGTTTGCTTAATATCCACCAAAATATTGGCAGGAATATTCAAGCGTTTTAAATCACGCGTTAAACCCGTATTTTTCTCCAAACTACGCCCAGCCAATGCCACTTTGCGCCCCGCCGCTTGACCAGCTTCAATAATTTGTTGAATACGAAACATATTCGATGCAAACGTGGTCACCACGACCTTACCCTTACATTCTACAACTGCCTTTCTCAAATCCGCCGCAATCGATACTTCAGAAGGCCCTGTACCTGCACGTGTTGCATTGGTGGAGTCCGATGCGACCAACAACACACCATCATCACCAAGTTTGGCGAATTGCTCCAATCCGCTCACCCGTCCATCAATAGGTGAAGGGTCAAATTTAAAGTCACCTGTATGGATAATTGCGCCATATTCTGTATGAATCACAACCGAAATCGCATCCATAATAGAATGGGTTACAGGCACACCTTCAACACGGAAAGGACCCACTTTAATCGGCGTATGCTCATCCAATAAACGCAAATCACCTTTATAACCACGCTCAGAAAGTTTTGCTTTCACCAGTGCCAAGGTGATTTGTGTACCATACACAGGAATACCACCCAATTTCGGCAAAATAAACGGCACTGCTCCAATATGATCTTCATGACCATGCGTCAGCAACAGCGCATGAATTTTCAAACCCATCTCATCCAAGGCTGTGATATCAGGAATCACAATATCCACGCCATGCTGACCAGGCTCTGGAAAGCCCATACCACAATCAACAATCACCGCATCATCATCAACGGCATAAACCATCATGTTTTTTCCAAATTCCCCAACACCGCCAAATGGAAAACAGCGAACAACGGGTCCGCCCGTAGAATGAGACATTACAAACTACCTCGACTACCAGGCTTCACAGCGGGTGTACCTTCGGCGCACATCGGGCATTCATCTTTTGCAAAAGTCTCAACATCCAAGGATATTGCTGTCGCATGCGGCACATCAAAGCGTCCTTCGGCTTGTGGCGCTCGATCAACTACTGCCAATACTTTCACAGGTACGCCGCCATGCTCACGTACCACAGCCATGCATTCGCACACTGAACCGCCTGTAGTAATCACATCTTCCACCACCAACAACTTAGCGCCTTTAGGAATCGTGAAACCACGGCGCATCTGCATTTCACCTTCTTTACGCTCGGTGAAAATAAACGGTTTCTTGAGTTGACGCGCAACTTCTTGCCCAATCACAAGTCCGCCAATGGCTGGTGAAACAACCATATCAAAATCATCAGCATTGACCTTTTCAATCAATACTGATGCCAAGTCTGTCGCGTTATCCATAGACATAAGTACCAATGCCGATTGCAAATAGCGCGCCGAATGGCGACCACTGGAAAGCACAAAGTGTCCATTTAGTAATGCACCTGCATCTTCATACATGCTTAAAATTTCTTGTTCTGTCATGGTTTAAATCCTTATGTCTCTCAAGTATGAAATATATTTCAAAATTATATCAAATAGGTTGTTTTGCGGGAGTGTAACAGTTTCCCCTCTAACTCCAAATAATCGCACTTTATATTTAGGCTATACTACCACCATGAAGCAGTTCATTACACATGATATAGATACCATACTCATTGATTTGGATGGCGTATTATATGTTGGAAATGATATGATTGATGGTGCTGACTGCACGCTAAAGGCTTTGCCCGAACAAGGCTTAAAAATCGCAGGACTGACCAATACAACCACTCAATCACGCCATGACGTCGCCAATAAATTGGCAACCATGGGCATTCCACTTACAGAGGCGGATATTTATACACCCGCCACATTAGCCAAACAAAAAATTGCCCATCATTCGGCACGATTATTTATCCGCGATGCATTACGAGAGGATTTTACAGGCATACGCGAAGATTTAGAACACCCCGATTATATTGTAATGGGAGATATGGGTGGTGAGGGTTACGCACCAGAAGACTTACGCGATATTTTTCGCTTGGTGATGCAGGATGCAACGCTTCTTGCGCTGCATAAAAATAGATTTTGGCAAAAGCCCGATGGTTTACACCTTGATCTTGGAGTGTTTGTCACAGCTATTGAATATGCCAGCAATCAACATGCGATTGTATTAGGCAAACCCTCCATCGACTTTTTCCAACATGTTTGTCACGCGCTAAATACAACACCTGAACACACAGGAATGGTCGGCGATGACATCGAATCCGATATAGGTGGCGCACAGCGTGCAGGATTAACAGGCATTTTGGTACAAACAGGCAAATACCGAGCCGACTTTGTACAAAAAAGCGGCATTAAACCCGACCACACAATCGCATCTATTAACGATTTATGCCAACTCCTCTCAACTGGAGCATGAAATGGACAGCCTGCCTAAAGATTGAAGCAATCAACGGTATGAAGAAATTATCAATCTAGAGGAATGATAACGCGCTATTGATAGCGCGCCCGCAGCATTTCTTCCACCAACTGCCGCATGGATACACCCTTCATCACCGCTTCCAATTTTAGCTCTTTATGCACATCTTCGGGCAATTCAATATTCAAGCGTTTTAAAGACTCTCCACTGGATTCACGTATACGGCGCGTGGTCTGCTCTTCGCCTATATCTTGATGGTGAACACGCTTTGAAACTTTATTCGCCGCATCACCCAAACCACCCGTATTAACCTTCTTCATGACAAGCCTCCAACCATGTATCTACCGCCTGACCCACAGCTTCAATATTTCGGCTCGCCGCACTACCAGAGAACATCGTACTGGGAGTTTCCCCAACACCAATAGATCGCGGAAATGCCTGATATTGTCCCATTGCCTTAGGCAATACTCGCGCAGGTGTATGTTGCAAGGAGCGCATCACATCTTTACCCAACTGTGTTTGTGAAACAAAGCGATTCACCAAATAGGCTGTCGGTTTTTCACTTGCTAGGGCTGTTTGCACAGAGGGTGCCGAAGCCTGTATATCCAACGAAGAGGGCTGCACAGGAATCAACAGCGCATCTGAAACATTCAATGCCGAACGCACAATCATTTTATCTGTGCCTGGTGTATCAATAATTACATAGTCGCTCTTTAGATTTCGGCTACCGCGAATTTCCGCAGGTAATTTCACTGAATACACATCAATTTCTGCCAGTTTACTATCCACCGCCTGTTGCTTCTTCCAAAACACGGCTGACTGCTGCGGATCAGCATCAACAATGGACACAGAATGCCCCATCAAATGCCAACGTGCCGCCAATGACAACACCAACGTTGTCTTACCCACACCGCCCTTCTGATTCATCAAGGTTATGATTTTCATGCACCCTCCACACCCATCCGTATTAGAGCATATACAAAAACAATGTTCAACAACTCATTTGTACATAAACTCATTTGCGCAAATGTCAAATACAATGTCTTGTAAGCATTACTGACAAATCAAGACTGATGCCACAATATTCATATTGGAGATAAATATATGTTCAAAGTTCTGGCTACATTTTTACTATTACTTACACCCCAATTTGCCCATGCAAGCAATATACCTATCGGTCAATTCTCAAAAAACGACCTTAGCCACTGGAAAGAAAAAGTGTTTGATGGAAAAACGCGGTATGCATTCGTTAAAAACAAGCAAACAAAGCAACGTGTACTGCAAGCAACAAGCAACAACACTGCATCAGGGCTATTTTACAAAACACGTATTGATTTGGAAAAAACGCCTTATCTAAACTGGTCATGGAACACATCTTCCATATTGGATGGTATCAATGAAAATACAAAAACAGGTGATGATTTTGTCGCCCGCATTTATGTAGTTGTAGATGGCGGGGTATTTTTCTGGAAAACCATTGCCCTAAATTATGTATGGTCTTCTTCGCATCAACGTGGTGAGAAATGGAGCAGCCCTTATACCTCCAATGCCACCCTATACGCTATTGAATCGGGCAAAGAAAAGCTTGGAACATGGCAACATTATAAACGCAATGTGCGCGAGGATTTAAAGCAGTTGGCAGGCAAAGACACACGCTATATTGATGCCGTTGCGATTATGGCAGACACTGATAATAGCGGTAAATCAGCCACCACTTTATTTGGTGATATATTCTTCACATCTGAATAATACTTCTAGGGGCTGTCCCAGATAACTAGGTATTATTTTTTGTAACCCATTGTTTTAAAATATATAATTGTTTCTTTGGATTGGAGTAATTAAAACTCCACTCACATTCCTTTAAAAAGTAGTAGAAATGTTGCTGTGGAATGCCATTAAATTTGCGCATAT
>CAJXLC010000020.1 GCA_913055645.1 uncultured Pseudomonadota bacterium
ATATCCTCCATGCGTTCATACAGTGATAACTCTTTACGCAAGGAGCGTGCCGCATTCAAATGGCTTACTTCACTTAACTGGGTTTCAAGCCGACTTATACTACGTTGCATATTTATCGCTGGGTAATGGCCTTGCTCAGCAAGCTTTCGATCCAATACAGCATGCCCATCTAAAATCGCCATCGCAGCATCCGCAACGGGGTCAGCAGATAAATCATCGCCTTCCACCAACACCGTATATAAACCACTAATATCACCACGTTTATCTGCCGACTGTGAGCCAGGTCCAGCACGCTCCAAAAGCTCTGCCAAAGCAGCAAAACAAGATGGCGTGTAACCCTTGCTGGCAGGGGGTTCACCGAGCATCAAACCAATTTCACGCTGTGCCTGCGCAAATCGTGTCATGCTATCCATCATCAATAAAACGCGTTTTCCTTTATCCCTAAACGCCTCAGCAATGGTGGTTGCCAGCAAGGCTGCACGCACACGTAACACAGGCGGCACATCCGATGTCGCCACAACAACAACACTACGTTCTAAAGCCTCTTTCCCCAATGCCGTATCAAGAAACTCACGTACTTCACGGCTACGCTCACCCACAAGCGCAATCACATTGATATCTGCATCAGAATTTCGTGCCAACATACCCATCAGCATGCTTTTTCCCACACCAGCACCTGCAAACAAACCCAAACGTTGCCCCCAACCCATAGGTAAACAAGCATCCATCATGCGTACACCCAAATTCATAGGTTCGTCAATAATATGACGATCATATGGATTCAAGCGTTTGCCATGTAAGGGATACGATTTTCCTGAGGCATGCAAAGGCTGACTATCCATGGGGATACCCAAGGCATCCAAAACTCGCCCTTTCAATGTATCATCTACTTGTATAGAAGGTTCGTGTAATTGCGGAGTAACCACATCTCCGGGAGCCATACCTCGTGTCGATCCCACAGGCATTAATAAGGTTCTATCATCGCGAAATCCAACAACTTCAGCTTCAATACAGTGCCCTGCTGTGCAGGTAATGTCACATGCATGACCAATACTACTTGTTAACCCTGTTGCTTCGACCATAGGTCCTAGAACTTTATGAACACGCCCACGTAAAGGATATGCAGGAATCTGCTTTATATCGTCAATAATTTGACTGCGGTAAGCTTTATCTCCAAGCAATGGTTTCAATGTCAAACTCATACAACCTCTTCAAGCTCGCTGACATCACCATCATCACCCTGCAATCGCATACGTAACTGCTCAATTATTGCTTTGATTGCCTGCTCTGGGCTTATTTGAATATCTTGTTGTTGAGAAATCAACCGGCAACAACCAGATAACACATCAGCTTGCGCTCTTATCCGCCACTTACCTATGCTATCTTCCTGTATCAAACGTTCAAAAACAGCCAAATCATCAGGGTTCACTAATAATAATAAATCTGACACGCTCGGCATCTGTAAAGCCGCCCGTCGCACAGCTGCAAGCATCATCTCATAACGCTGCTCACCAAGCTCGCCCAACACCTTCTCAATCACTGCCTGTGCAATATCCAGCACTGTATCATTACAAGCATCTGATAGATTGCAC
This sequence comes from uncultured Pseudomonadota bacterium, assembly GCA_913055645.1. Lineage (GTDB taxonomy): Bacteria > Pseudomonadota > Zetaproteobacteria > Mariprofundales > Mariprofundaceae. The sequence continues at coordinate 1,593 of CAJXLC010000020.1, forward strand.
ACTTGTTCTTCAGCCTGTTGTAATAACTTATCCAAGTTCTCTATGCTTTGTTCTGCTCGCTTGGCTCCCAAAGCCATACCTGCTTTTTCACCCGCGGCATAGGCTTTATCATAAGCCTCTCTCTCCATCATTTCAGCGCGACCTTGCGCCTCTTGCAGCATGCGTTCTAATTCCTGCATACGCTGCTCTTCTGCAGATAATGCCGACGAAACTCCCTTCATCACCCCCTCTCCAAAAACAGGATAGGGTGATGAAGACTCTGCTTGATGCAGTGATTTATCTTCTGTAATGGGTAAAGGTGCTAGTGCCACAAGGAAGTCTCCATAGACATAGCGTTCAATTTACACCATATCATCGCCACCTCCCAAAGTGATTGAACCATCCTCATCCAATTTACGCACAGCACGTAAAATGGTTTGCTGTGCCTCTTCGACATCCGCCAATTTCAACGGTCCCATCACCTGCATATCCTCGCGCATGATTTCCGCCGCACGTTGTGACATATTGGAAAAGAAACTTTCCGCCAATTCTTCCGATGCGCCTTTTAAAGCGCGTACCAAGTCATCTGATGAAATATGTTTCAAAATTGTTTGAATATCACGCATTTCCAATTCCAGAAGATCCTCAAAGACCAACAACAATTTATCAACTTGCGAAAATAATTCTTCGTCTTTTTCTTCCAAACGTTCCAAAATAGGTCGTGAAACACCCTTGTCTAAGGTTTTAAGAATTTCGACAACACTCACCATGCCATCAAAGCTCATACCAGTATTTCCAGTGGATTCTGATAGTTCTTTTTCCAAAGTCTCTTCAATATCAAGCACCAATTCCTTCGGTACACTTTCAATCTTGGACATGCGCATCACAACTGACATTTGCATATCTTCAGGCAGCAAAGCAATCACCTGACTTGCCACAGAGGTATCTATATTCCCTAAAATCAAAGCAATGGTTTGCGGGTGCTCTGCTTCGATATAGCTCACAATCATTTCAGGTTTGATGCGCGACAACTTCTCCCAAACAGTAAGCTTCTTTGGTTGATTTAGATTCGTCAAAATACGGTTCGCACGATCTTCATCGACAGCCAAATGTAACAATGCCGTCACATCCTTACGCGATGAATGCATCATGGGATCATCTGAATTATGCATCTCCATATACTCATCGAGTACTTTTTGTAATACATCACTGTCAACTTTTCCCAAATCTGCCATACGCCTAGCAAGACGGGTCATGGTGGCATCATCCATATTCTGCACCAAAGGAGCCGCCGCTTCAGGACCCAAAGCAAAAAGTAAAATTGCAACTTTATCTTCGCCACTTAATGGCTTAGAGGCTTTACTCATGCTGTTCCAACCCATTCATTCAACACCTTACCTGCTCGCTCTGGGTTATTGCTTACTGCCTGACGCGCGCGCTCCATTTTTTCCAACCGTTCGCGGGCTTCATCTGATAATGTGGGCTGATAAGCCAATGCCGCATTTTCTGAAGAGTCTTCAGAGGAGTCATCTGTAGACGTGATACGCTGAGCTAGTGGACGTAATAAAAACCATGCCAACAAAAACAATGCAACACCGACCAAACCATAACGCGCTATTTCTAAATAAAATGCTTTGTTCTCAGTAGACTGTAGTGCCTCTGCATCAGGCAAACTTGAAATATCCAACAATGGCATACTCTGCAACTCAACCGTATCGCCACGGTCTTCATCGTACCCTATTGCGCCACGAACTAAGGTTTGCAAACTTTTCAGTTCACTTTTTCCGCGCGGAACAAATGTTTTAGCACCTTTACTATCCGTTGTAAAACTACCACCCACAACCACTGCAACTGAGAGCTTATCAATGCTACCAAAGGGAATAATACGATGTTCGGTGGTTGAACTTATTTCATAATTATTTGTTTCATCACGGCGGTTTGCCTGTTCGCTCGGAGGACTTCCTGCTCCAGCCGAGGCAACCGAACCATCCGCCAAAATTGCAGGATTTTTACCAGGCGTATTGGAAGCCACGCCAGGCACACCTGAGGCTGATGCATCCACAGATTTCCGGTTTTCTTCCGTGCTACTCTGACTACGTAGAACCTGCTCATCTGGGTTATATTTTTTACTGTTTTGTTCCACATACTGACGGTTAATCTTGGCAGAAACACGCACCACAGCTTGTCCCGCACCCACCACCTGTTCAAGCATTGTAGTCAAGCGGCTTTCCATACGTTTTTCCATCTGACTTTGATAACTTTGCATGCTTTCACCTTCACCAGCCGTCTGCGGGTCATCTTTGGAAGATAATAAGTTGCCTGATGAGTCTACAATGGTCACGGCTGATTTATCCAACTCTGGAATACTCGCTGCTACCAAATTCTGAATCGCTTCCACAGTATTTTTTGGCATACGTTTACTACCCATTAACTGCAACATCACCGAGGCACTTGCCTTGCGATCATGATCTGCAAATGCGGATTCTTTTGGCATCACCAAATGTACACGTGCCGCTGTCACTTGTGGCAAAACTTCAATGGTACGTGCCAACTCACCCTGCTGGGCGCGTTGTAAATTAATTTTTTGCGTAAAATCACTGATGCCAAACTCGTTACTGCGATCAAAGATTTCAAAGCCCAAACCCGAACCAGGCATCATATCCTGACTTGCCAGTTTCAAACGCATCGCATAAACCTTATCGGCAGGAACAAGTACCGTTCCACCACCTTCTAATTTATATGGCACATGCTCTTTCTGTAACATTTCAACAATCGCTGAAGCATCTTTTTCATTCATGCCTGTATAAATCGGGCGATAAGGTGTTTCAGATGACCATAACATCAAGCTAAGAAAGCCCACCAACATCAATGTGCCCGCAATAAATAATAAAATACGTCTATGACTAATCAGGCTATTTTGAATCTGAATAAACTGACTCCCCGCGGGGGCAGTTCCAGCACCTATCTCACCTTGTAATGGTGCATTCATAGGTTGTTGCATTGCCATTTGTTGGGGTGTGGGTAAATCAGCCATACATTGCTCCTAACATCATTGTCTTAAATATTTTAACGCTATCGGACAAACACAAACATGGACCCAATGATTTATACCTGCATACGCATAACTTCACGGTATGCATCCACCATTTTATTGCGCGCTGCCATCATCAACTGGAATGATAAACCCGCTTTTTTTACCGCCATCATGGTGTCAGTTACGTTGCCAACACCATCAACAGCCAACGTTTCTGCATTCTTAGCTGCTGTTTTCACATCATGATTCACATCGGCTGTATATTGTTTCAACAAAGCACCAAAATTACCTTTGGGCTTAGTGGTTTCAGTTTGTGTAACTGATCCTAATTGAGTTGGTAAACCTTGAATGTTCATAACAATCTCCTAACGCATAAGTTCGAGTGATTTAAGAAACATCCGTTTGGAAGCCTCCATCACCGTGACATTGGCTTCAAAACTTCTTGCTGCTGAATTCATATCCACCATTTCTTGCACTGAATTCACATTGGGCATTTTTACAACGCCATTGGCATCGGCATCAGGGTGCGCAGGGTCATACACCTCACGAAAAGGGCGTTGATCCTCAATGGTTTTTGCAACCTTAACTGATTGCAAAGAGCCTTGATCAAAAGAGCTTTGAAACACAGATGAAAATGAATGATTGTCTATAGGTGCGGACTGAAAAACCACCTGTCTACGGCGATAAGGACCACCTTTTGCGGTGCGCGTTGAATCTGCATTGGCAATATTTTCTGCAACAATATCCAAACGCGAACGCTGTGCGGTCAGCCCTGCTGAACTGACATGCATGGAAGAAAATAGCGTATTAGGCATTAGCGACCTCCCGCTTTAATCACATTTGCAAGTCCGCTTAAACGACCTTTCAAAATTGTCATCGTCAATTCATGCATCATTTGATTTTCTGCCATCGCAGTCATTTCTCGCTGGGTATCAACGGTATTCCCATCCATACGAGAGGCTACCGATGCACGGTTAAATACACCGCCACCTAAAGGTGCTGAGGAATGATGAGGCTGAAGGTGAGCAGGATTGGTTCTAGCCATCGCTGTTGAACCAGATGCTGCCGATTTTTCCGCCATAAAATCTGAAAACGTGCGCATATCCGCGCGATAATTAGGGGTATCAGCATTGGCAATATTTGCCGCATATACACTTTGTACTGTCTCACGTGCCGACATTGCCGATTCTAATCGTAGCGTTCCTGCGCCAAACAAGGACTGAGTCATATTACCTCCTATTATCTCCCATTGAGAAAATCGATAATGGTTACGCTCAGTTCCTTCTGAAAACGTAGTGATTACAAGCAAAAACTATGCATCACCTCGCTGTTTATCCAAACGTTATATAGTAAATCAAACACTTACGTATATTTCGTCAGTTTCTTGACAGCTTAACCACCTCATTGTGCTACAAAGCATCTTTTATGAGGTTTATTAAGCCGAAGCAAATGCTATGCCAGAATGATAGTCATTAAGCTTGTTGCGTAAGGTTCGAATACTAATACCCAGTAGCTTTGCTGCTTCTGTACGATTGCCTTGCACATGTTCCAGCGTTTGCTCAATCAACACACGTTCCATATCCCGAATGCTCATGCCTGCCTGCACATCCACTGATGAGCCTTGTTGGTGTGGTGAAGATACTGGAACAAAACCCAAGTGTTCACAGTGAACTTGTCCATCAAGGCTCATTAAAAAAGCCCGGTGCATACAATTTTCCAACTCTCGAACATTGCCTTTCCATACATGCTCTTGAAGATATGGCATCACATCCTTTGCTAATTGCGGGGCAGGTTTATGATACATCTCTGAAAATTTTTGTAAAAAATGTTCAGCCAATGGAGCAATATCATCGGGTCTTTGGCGTAGTGGCGGTAATTGAATCGTTACAACATTTAATCGATAATATAAATCCTGCCGAAAATCTCCCTTTTCCACAGACTGAATAATATCACGATTACTGGTTGCGATAATACGCACATCCACTTTCACAGGTTTGCGTCCACCAAGCCTATCCACTTCGCCTTCCTGCAAAACACGCAACAATTTGGCTTGTAAATGCAAAGGCATCTCAGTAATTTCATCCAACAACAATGTTCCTTCATGGGCAATTTCAAACTTACCTGGTCGCGATTGTGTTGCACCTGTAAACGCGCCTTTTTCATGCCCAAACAATTCAGACTCAAGCATGCTTTCAGGAATTGCCGCACAATTAATGGCAACAAAGGCTCGCTCACGACGATTGGAGCATTGATGCACATAGCGTGATAAACGCTCTTTCCCAGTTCCCGATTCACCCACCACCAAAACAGAAGCTTGGCTTGGTGCAACCAACGCCACCTGATCCAATAGGCGGCGCGTATCAATATCTTGGGTGATAAATACATCACTGCCTTGGCGCTGTGTCTCTGCCTGACGACTTAACTCAGCCTGATGGCCTGCTTTCCGTACATAAATTTCCATTGCCTCATCAGGGCAAGGAAGCATGCGATAATCCATCACGCCCAACTGCATCAAATCTTCAGCACGCTTGGCATCACCTTGCTCAGCCAATACAACCACATTCGCTTGCGGCTGTTTTTCAAACAGTCTACGCACTCGTGACAACACCGTTAACCCATCCCAAACCAATATGATTGCATCACACTCAGGCATCCACTGCTCAATTTCACTTGCTTGGGCATACGATATCACAGGGGTATCAGGCAACATGCGCCCCAATTGCACACGCACATCTGCTTCAACTAACTCTGGAAAATCCAATAAATAAATAGATGCACGCACAGTCATGGATACTCCTTCAATAATGTTTTTGCTTTTTTTTCTGCAACCGCAAGTGCTGCCAGCGAAGCATAAATACCTGCGCTCGGATCTTGACTCTGTTGTTCTAACTTTTCTAAGGCTTGCTTATGCTTTCCCGTTTTCAGCTGACAGATGCTATAATGATACAACCACGCAGCATCACGTTTTTTCTCATCGATCTTTGCATACAAATCTTCGGCTTGTTGATAATCCTTGGCTTTGAATAGATTGTTCGCCTGCTTTATAAGTGATTGTGCAGCATCTGCTTCAGGCATCACTCCGTACGCTTTCCAAGCGCTGGCTGCCATATGCCAATGCTTTAATTTTTCAGCAATTTCAGCTCTTGTTTTCCAATAAACAAGTCTCTCTTTCATCGTGATATCATCGGCTGATACATTCATAATACTCTGTGATGCAGCTCTTGGTTTATTGGCATGTAACTGCATTCTAGCCACCAGCAATAACATGTCAGGACGATACAAAGTAAACTCATGCTCATCTAACCAAGCCAATACCCGCCCAACACCACCGCTATCACCACGGTCTAACCATAACCGTGCCCGCTCTAGCATGATTTTCTGCCCCCATACACTACCATTGGCTTGTTTATAAAGTTTGCTAAGAAGTTTCTCGGACTGTTCATAAGCCATAATCATGCGCAAAGCATGCGCTACACCCAATTGTAATTTTGCAACATCCAAATCATCTCGGCGAAAGATGGGAAAACGCTCCCAAAGAGAAACTGCCTCAACCCATTTTTTATGTTGCAATAATGTTTGCAGTGTCTGTTCAAAAAAGGCTATTCCCTCATGCAAAGCGTCCGAACGATAACCTGGAATTTCAGAACGAGCCACACGAGAAAAATTTTCCAATGACACCATGTCAATTTGTTTAGGACTATGTTTAGAATCACTATGACTCAAACGTTGCCATAAACGAGCTAAATATAATTCCGCCTCATTTTCAATAGGTGATAGTTGATTTTGGTCAGCCAAACGTTTCAATGCAATAATCACTGGTTTTAAGGTGTGATAATCCTGACTCTTTTGATATGCAAGCATCAGTTTTCGCATAAATGCTTGTTTACCAATGCTTTGCTCTGCTTTTTGCTCAGCTAAGACATCATACTCACGCTCAATACGATCCGAAGGTTTTACCTTATACAACAGCCACAAATCTGCTCGTAACAAACGCACCAATGCAACATAATCATCGTTTAAATAGTTACTTAAAAAATCATCGGCTTGCTTCATTGCCTCTTTATCTCTTTTGGCAATATGTAAAACTTGAATATAGGTGGACCAAAGCTGTTCATCTTTTTTTATCACATCAGGATGTTTTTTAAAGACACCATCCAATTGTTTTAATGCTATATCAAAACGTTTCTCAGCCATATCAACTACAGCAAGCCATGCCTTGGCAAGGGATTCTTCTCGGCTACCCAAATCTTCGCTCATGCCATATTGAATAAGGTTGGAACGCGCCTCATTCCATTTTTTCCGCCCAATATATATGCGAGCCATCAACATCGCAGCCTGCACAGCCTCATTATGCCCTTCATAATTAGATCGCAATTCACGCGCATATCTCAATGCTTCTTTTTCATCACCATGCTTCCAATATAGCCACGCCAAGCGCCATTGTAATTCTGGAGCATTAACGCGATCAGGAAATTCTTTTTTCAAAGTTTTAAGTGCATTTACAGCAGGTGAAATACTCTCATAATACTGGGATTGAGCGTGCATTTCTTCGGCATCCGCAATCAAGGATAATAATTCAAAACGTTCTTTATCTTCCAATGTTTCATTGGCAAGTAGGGCTTGAGACATCCGAATCGCCTGCTCAGAATTACCATTATTTAAGAAAATACGAATGCCATCTACCCGCTCACTCGCCATCAGTGCTTGAGGTAAAAAACAGACATAACACAACAATAAAATAACATATTTAAGCGACATGATGCCAATAACGCAAAACTCATGCCGAAATAATTCTTATATTTTTTTTGTTGTATTACTAAATGTCAGCCTATATTTCTAAAGCTTCATAAAGGCATACGGCATACCAAAAAGACTTATATACTAGGTTCTTTTAGAAAAGAATAATTTTCACGCACTACTCAGCGGAAGCAACCAAACCTTTCTTTTTGATTTTTTCCACAAGTGTTGTGCGATTCATCGACAAAAATTTGGCAGCCTGATTTTTATTCCAATCATAGCGTTTTAGGGCTGATAGAATTAAGTGGCTTTCAAATTCATCTACAATGCCTTTAAAATCCAAATTTTCATGCTCTTCAATGTTAATACGAAAGCCCTGCAGCGCACGCTGTCCTTCATTCAACATCCGTGATGGCAAATCATCTAACGTTACCTCACCATCACGTTTTAATGTCGCAATACGCTCAATAAGGTTCTGCAACTCACGCACATTGCCAGGCCATTGATAGTCCACAAATGCCTGTCTTGCAGCCTCATCAAAACCCTGAATCGATGCCTTCTTTTTACCATTAAACAACGCTATAAAGTGCTCTGCTAATAACAGAGAATCTTCACCACGCTCGCGCAATGCAGGCAGTTGCAATGGAATCACATTTAAGCGATAAAATAAATCCTCACGGAAGTGTCCCTCTGCAATCTCTTCTTCCAAATCTCGATGGGTGGCTGCAATCACTCGCACATCAATATGAATACTTTGATGGCTGCCAACAGGTTCGAAACAACGTTCCTGTAAAACACGCAGTAATTTTACTTGTAATTTAGCACTCATATCACCAATTTCATCGAGAAATATGGTGCCGCCATTAGCAACTTCAAAACGACCTGGGCGTGCTCGAACAGCACCTGTAAAAGCACCCTTCACGTGCCCAAAAAGCTCTGATTCCAATAATTCTTCGGGAATTGCCCCACAATTAATCGATACAAATGGCTTGTTTGCACGGTTCCCTGATGCATGTAATAAATTCGCCAACACTTCCTTGCCTGTGCCAGACTCCCCTGTAATCAATACCGTGCTATCAGAATCTCCCAGCAACTTCGCCGTTTCACGAATTTTACAAATGGATGCACACTGCCCCATCAATAACTCAGAGCTACTATCTGCTGCCACCTTCTTCTTCAACGTGTTGTGCTCTTGCTTAAGCTGTCGCTTTTTCATCAGCTCTTCGATTCGTAAGAGTAATTCCCCCAAATCAAACGGCTTCTTAAGAAAGTCATCTGCTCCCAATCGCACTGCCTCAACCGCAGTATTCACTTCGGAATAACCTGTCATTAAGATAATGCCCATATCAGGATCTGCTGCTTGAAATTCCTTCAACAAATCAATCCCACTACCATCTGGCAATCGAATATCGAGCACTGCAACATCATATTTGCCTTGGCTCATAGCTTCCCGCGCACGCATGGCATTGGCCGCCGTTGTTACATGGTAGTTTGCATCTTCCAATGTTTCTTGAAGTGTCATGCGAAGATCATCTTCATCATCCACCAACAACATATAAGCAGTCTGTTTCACGTTAGGCATCTCCCCCGATTTGCACTTATGTACATGTTTTGAGCACAATTTAGCATCTTACAAAAAACAGAGATATTCTAGTCACTTTGATAAAAAAGTCAAAATTATGACGCTGCAAGCAAGCAGTTTTATTTATACACGCTAAAAATATTCGGTATTTCGTCAAAAAACAATCATTCACTTGGACTCGCAATACACATCAGTAATTTCCCAGAAGTCTATTGAGTTTAGGCAATTGTCGAGTGTTACGCGTGATTGAGATGATTTTTACCTTAAAGTGATATGAAAAATAGCCAATATCCACTTTTTCGTAGTAGGTTACTCTAAGTCTGGTAGGCTCCTAGCATCAGCCTGATTCTACGACTAAACTAGGTACCACCCACTTATTAAAATGAAGGAGGTCGCTATGTCCATGTTTAAAACAGAGATGAAACAAATCATTGATATGGATGTAGCTGATATTGCCAGTTTGCCAGCTTTAAAAAGACATAGTGCAAGTCTTTTACGTTTTATATCGCGAATTATCCATCGTTTCATCAAGGATAAATGTATTCAACGCGCCTCAGCATTGGGTTATGCCTCACTCTTAGCCATTGTTCCCCTCGTTGTGCTTGGTTTTTCTGTATTTACTAGTTTCCAAGCTTTTGACACTATTTCCAGTCATGTTCGCGATGCACTTTTAGAATACCTCATTCCGACAAGCCAACAAGCCGTGCAAAGTTACCTTGGCAACGTCACCGACAAAGCAGGAGCACTTTCTATTTTTGGTATTCTTGGCTTGCTTATTACAGCAACGGCTCTATTGAACACCATGGAAGAAGCTTTTAATGATATCTGGCGAATCTCAAGAAAGCGCCCTTTACTTTCTAAGTTTATCACCTTTTGGTCCTTACTTACGCTATCACCTATTTTAATAGGTGCATCCATTAGTATCACATCTTATTTTGCGGCTTTGCCTATTATTCAAAATGTTGCAGAAGGGGCTTCTGCCATTCGCCATGTCCCATTTCTTATTCCATGGCTTATTTCTTCCAGTGCCATGACTGCGCTATATATGGCATTACCCAATGCCCATGTGCCTATGCGCCACGCTATTATAGGTGGTATGGTGGCTGGGGTATTATTTGAAATCGCTAAACTTGGTTTTACATTTTATGTTACTGAACTTGCCAATTATGAAAAAATCTATGGCGCGCTTGGCACACTACCCGTCTTTCTAGTTTGGCTATATCTTGTTTGGGTATTGGTACTCATAGGCGCAGAGGTAACATTCTGTCTACAACACCCCGAACAGTCCCAGCGCCATGACAAATGCCTTGTTCGTTCGGGTATTCGCAATTTTTTTCTTCACCTCGCACTGATACGTGCCGCACAAGCCATTCAAAAAGGGCTTAATATGCACTTAAGTGATCTTATGAAAGAAACAGATATTCCAGATAATATTTTACAAGAATGGCTAGATAATTTGTGTGACAAAGGATTGCTTAAGCAAGTCATCACGGATGATCCGCGCGGCGCATGGGTACTTGGGCAGGATGCAAATTCACTCACCCTTCGACATATCCATGATGCATTGCAGCCAGAGGTTATGGAAATACCAGAAGCATGGAAAGATAGTCCGCTAGGCAGCACATTAAATGGATTATACTTTCGTATGCAGCGCGAACACGATGTTTACCTATCCGATGTAAGCATACAGAGTTTGCTCGATAAAGAACAAAAGTAACTATTCAGATCACTACTGATTTTTCCAAGTTCTGCGTTGAAAAATGCTTACGTGCAGGAAGTACGCTACGCTTTTTCGCATTGATCTTGAACAAATCAGTGGCAATCTGAACAGCTACGTACAAAAAACTCACAAGGAACGATTATGGCCACTGCTCAACTGATTATTTCAGATTCCGAACACAATGCGGATATGCTTTATATCTCACGTATGTTTGTCCCCGACGCATTTATTGCAATTGGTATTGATGGGTGTCAAAAAAGCACCCAGTGGCATGGATTATTCTCACCTTTAGAGGTGGATAGAGCAAAAAAACAATCAGGTTTCCATGACGTGCATCTGGATAGTATCTGGCGAGAAAAGGCAGCGTCTCATGGTTGGACTGCAAGCCTTGCCAGTACTGCGGCAGCCTTCTTAAAAGAGCATGGTATTACCAACATTACGGTTCCTGGTCAGTTTCCTTTGATGTATGCAGAACAATTGCGTGAATTGGGATTCCAAATCACTGCTCAGCAAGGCTCTTTATTCCCTCAACGAGCAATCAAAAGTGATGATGAAATAAAACAGCTCGCACGCGCAGAGCGCCTAACCAAACGTTCTATGATGCAAGCTGAAAACTTCCTTGCCGCTTGCAGTATTGGTAATGACAATATCTTGCGTCACCCAGACGATGCCAAAACAAAAGTAAAATCCAAACATGTGCGTGCTGCCATCGAAACCTTTCTTATCAGTCAGGGTGCCATGCCAGCCCATACCATTGTCGCCTGTGGAAAAGAGGGTGCAGACCCACATAATATCGGCTCAGGTTTTATTCGCGCACACCAGTCAATCATCATTGATATTTTCCCTCGTTTGTTAGACTCTGGTTATTGGGGCGATATGACACGCACATATGTCAAAGGCAACGCATCTGCTGAACTAAGTAAAATGTATAAAACCGTACGTGAGGGTCAGGATATTGGTCTAAATAGCGTTGCAAATGGTGTGCATGGCGCAGATATTCATAACGCCATTCTTAACCACTTTGAAAAGCAAGGTTTCAAAACAGGGCTTAAAGGCGGTAAACAAACAGGCTTCTTCCATGGTACAGGGCATGGCGTAGGTCTCGAAATTCATGAATCTCCGCGCATTTCAGTACGTGATGATGTTTTACAGAGCAATCAGGTCGTCACTGTAGAGCCTGGCTTGTATTATCCCAATATTGGTGGCATACGCCTTGAGGATATGGTTGTCGTACGCCATCAAGGCTGTGAAAATCTCACCAAACACCCTAGAAAACTAGAAATTCCATAATATAGCAAATAACCTAGCAACCAAAACAATTACAAACTTGTCAAAAATCTGCTACACTGCCGTTAAAATTCTTTGAATAAATGCAATCTATATAGGATAAGAACGATGAGCCAAGAATTTCTCGACCTTTCAGGTATTAATACGCCAAGATCATCTCAGGGTGCATTATGCGCGGAAGATTTCCCTATTCTTAAAGATCTTTCCCCTTTAAGCCTGCGTATTCTAAATGATGCTAGTCGCACCATGCGTGTATCAAAAGGTGTGGAATTGGTTCATGAGGGTGATGCCCCACATGACCTTTATTTTATTAAGCGCGGAAAAATGTCCATTGCCAAACAGTTTGGTCAACAAATCAAAATTTTGACATCACTATCAAAAGGCGAAACGTATGGTGAGTTTGGTATTTTACGCCAAAAATCACGTTTTGCCTCGGTTTATGCAGCAGAAGCCAGTGAAATTGTGCGTGTTGAGCTATCAGCTGTGCACCAAGTCTTGGATGCCGATCCTCATTTCAAGACGGCTCTGAATAAGATTCTTTCCCGTCGTATGCTCGACAGTTTCTTTTTTAGCCACCCTGTATTTAAGTCCTTACCCGAAGATACACGCATCCAAATTTCAAAAGAATTACCTGTTCATTTTTACAGTCGTGATACTCGTCTGTTTGCACAAGGTGAAAAACCACAAGGTATTTTCGTTGTTTTATCAGGTGAAGTTGAAGTTCATTATCTCAATCGTAACCGTGATGACATTCTGTTAGAAATTCGCCGCGACAATGATTTGGTAGGCGAACTAGCATCAAAGAATGGTACATCATTGGCATACTCTGCGATTGCTGCCAGTGATTTGGATGTACTACTTCTAGATAATGCTACTATGAAAATCATGCATGAGCATCATCCTGAAACATTTAAAAAATTAGAAAACTATATTAATACGCGCGCTTCACGCACGGCAGAACGCTTAAAAGAAAACAATCATCAGACTGATATTTAATTTGAGCGCAATCCTTTTATTCCACCCAAACGCCACAACACCCATGCACCAGGAAGCGCGGCGATAGATAAAACAATCACCCATAAAGCAGCCATCGCCGTTGCAGCGTCGGCACTGGCTCCAAAGTACACAGCAAACCCAACATACCCTGCTTCTCGCACACCAAATCCATTGAGTGAAATCGGTAATGTTGCTACCAAAGCAACCAGCCCAACCATCATTGAAAATGCTGCCCAGTTCATATCCAGACCAACCGCTAAGCCTAAAAATACATGCGCTTGCACAATCATCATCTGAAATAGCAATGAGACAGGCAAACTACGCCACCACATATGTTGAAAACCTGATTTATGTAATGGTAACTGCTTTAAAACAGCCAGCTTTTCAGGTAATCGTGCATGCAACCATGGATAAAGCAGCATGCCAACCCACATAGCTACAACCAATGTCACCCAACTCCACCACCAAGCTGCTGGCCAAGAAAACATCAACATACTGACTGTAATCAATGCCACCAAGGCATACATGCCGTTGGCACGATCCAAAATTACACTGGCGGCGGCACGCACACCCATCTTGGTGCGTCCTTCACCTTTGGCCAATAAGATACCCCGTACCACATCGCCACCAATGGTTGAGGGCAAAAATAAGCTGGCAAACATACCCAAGAAATAAAGCCTAATTTTCCGTGTTCGTGATACTTCAATCGCCAAACCTTGCGCAATCCAAGCCCATCGCAACCCGCACAACACATATCCCACCACCAAACATAGCCATGCTGCAAGCAACCACCATGGGTTTACCGCTAAAATACGTTGCCATACCTGACCCAAATCCACATAGGTCAACACACCATACAATAGCCCGAAAGTGAATATTATTTTTAAAGCAAGAATCAAATGGGAACGCGACATGCGGGCAACGTATCACATTTATAGATGCTAAAAAACCTTAGCATCGTTTTACTCGTGGGATTTGTGATAAAACAACGATAGCCTGCGCCCTATGAACCGACTCGGGAATATCCCCCAACATCATTATATATGGTATTTACTAGCCATTTGGACTGTGTTTAGCTTACCTTCTTTGGGGCTTGCGCCATTATTTGATTACGATGAGACCATTTATGCACAAACGGCTGCGGATATGATGCATTTGGGTGAATGGGTCGTACCTACAGCCAACGGACTACAATTCTTTGAAAAACCACCCTTTACCTATTACATGATGGATTTATGTTTTAGCATATTCGGTGAGAATGCCTTTGCAGCACGCCTGCCATCAGCTCTATTCACCTTATTCACCGCCATTTTATTATTCCGCTTTGGTCGCGACCTTCATTCCCCACAATTTGGTATGGCTGCAGCACTTATTTTCCTTTCCATATTGGAAGTTGGCATCTTGGGGCATGCCGCCATCTTGGATGCTGTATTAAACTTCTTTATCGCAGGCTGTTTACTCAATTATTTTCGTTGGTTGCAGTCTTCTGAGCGTAAACATGCTCTCTGGTGCGCAGCCATGATGGGCTTGGCAGTAAGCATCAAAGGCCCTGTCGGTGCGGTTGTTCCTATATTGGTCATTATGGCTGACCGCCTGATTGTCGGCGATTTGATTCGCACACTGAAAACCATTCCTTGGCTCTCTGCTTTAGCACTCTTTTTCATTACCGCCACACCTTGGTATTTGATGATTTTCATCGAGCATGGCATCGGTTTTTTATACGAATTTATTGTTGTGCAAAATATCGGCCGCGCCCTACATCCCATGCAAGGTCATGGTGGTGGCTGGCATTATTATATTGTCGTATTTATGGTTTCCGTGTTGCCTTGGCTGGCATGGATGCCTTATCTCATCAAGTCATGGCAAGGCAATACACGTGAACCGCTTTCTCACATGATTCGTTTGGCTTTATTATGGAGCGTGATTGTCCTCGTATTATTCAGTTTCGCACAAACCAAGTTGCCACATTATATCTCTTGCCTATACCCTGCGATTGCTTTGGGTCTCACCGCAGCATGGTTTCACAAAGCCGCTGATTTCTCGCAACTTCGCAACATGCAAAGAGCAACCGTGTTTATTTTGCTGCCTGTTGCGCTGGCTCTTATGGTATTTCCTATCATCTATCCAAGCCTCACAGCATGGGTACATCATCCACGTGCTATCGCCGTATTATCGCAAGATATTCAACCAAGTTTCTTTATCACAATGGCAGGTATCGCCCTGTTCGCAGCACTGATTTACCTATGGCGCAACACTGAGCAAACATTCGCATTGCACCGCTTTATTATTCTCGGCTTACTATTGCAGTCATGCCTGATTATCCCACTCGGAACTTTTGCAGGGAAGCTTGCTCAAGCACCACAAAGCCGTATCGCTGAAACCATGCAGTCATTGCCCAAAGACATGCCTATTTACAGCTACAATTTAAACTTCCCATCCATGTCCTTTCAATCAGGGCGTTCTTATCAGGTTGTATTAAACCAACAAGGCATACAAACACTGCAGGCTGAAAGGCAAACTTATGGGCTTATTTTACGCAGTGAATCACTGCAGCAACTCCCGTGGTTAAAAAATGTTCAGGCAACGATTGATCAAGGTGGCTTTCTGTTTTATGTGGTAAAACCATGAAGTTATCAGTCATTATTCCAGCCTATAACGAAGCCGAACGTCTTCCAAACACCCTAAAAGATGCTTATGCATGGTTAAACGAGCATCTAACCCATGATTTTGAAATACTTGTGGTGGATGATGGCAGCAGTGATGACACTTGCAAAAGTGTGCGTCAGTTCATGGATGATATGCCTGAATTAACCCTTATCGAACAACCTCAAAACAAAGGCAAAGGCGCAGCCGTACGTCGTGGCATGTTAGCGGCAACAGGTGAGGTTCACGTCTTTATGGATGCCGACCATTCCACCCATATCCGTGAAGTTAAAAGGGTATTTACAAGCTTGAAAACCCACCCGCAATGCGAAGTCATTATTGCATCACGCCAACATCCCGATTCTGATATAAGCCAGCATCAATCATGGTTGCGCGAACATATGGGCAAGAGCTTCAACCTACTTATGCGCCTTGCCACAGGCATTGATATGCCCGATACCCAATGCGGCTTCAAGGCATTTACTGCCAAAGCCTCACAACAAATTTTTTCAGAGCAAAAGCTTGATGGGTTCAGTTTTGATGTGGAAGTATTGTTTCTTGCCGCACGCATGAACTACCAAGTATCCGAAATTCCCGTTGAATGGATTAACGAACCCAATTCCAAAGTTCGCATGCTTATTGACCCACTCAAAATGTTTATCGACATTCTAAAAATCCGTCGTTTACATCGATAATCACCCTACACCCATCAAGTCGACTTTTATTGATTGGTGATTTATTGCTTCTAAAAAACTTACCTGCAATAATTATAAAATTACAATTTACTAGGGAAGTGCTGATTAACGCCTTTTGACACCATTTGTCATCTTGAGCGAAGTCGAAAGATATTTGTTTTCAATGTGTTGTGAGATAGACATCTCCGCTTTGGTCGAGATGACACCTTTAATCAGCGCTTCCCTAGATAGACCTATAAAAAGTTAAATTTCTTGCACAGTATCGCTATTTGCGTTGAAAACGAATAATCTGCCGTCGCGATTTTTTATCAGGGCGTTTGTCAGGTCTAGGCGCAGAAGCTGCCAATAATTTCCGTTGTTTGTTAAGTTTTTCACGCGCTTGTATGCTCTGCTCGCTTTCTTGATAGAGGGCTTGGGCAATCGTTGCCGAACCGCGTTTTTCTGCCAAGCCAAGTACGGTAATGATATAAACATCCAAGCCACGTTTGATTTGTAACACATCCCCAATTTGTAACGTTTTAGCAGGTTTGGTGCGTATGCCATTAAGTTCCACATGACCGCCTTTCACCGCTTCACTGGCAAGCCCTCGGGTTTTAAAAAAACGTGCTGCCCATAACCATTTATCGACACGAACACTCATATTCCCTTCGGACTTCATTACCATCTTACCTCAATGCCTGCCATCGTTTTTCCAATCTTTTCACCGAAACAGGCACACTGGTTTTTAATTCTTGCGCAAATAACGAAACACGCAATTCCTCAATCATCCAGCGAAATTCGTTTAAATCATGATCCACAGCATGTTTATCCTGCAAAAGCGCACGGCGTTGCTGATATTGCTGCCAGAACACATCAATTTGCTCCGCCATTTGTTTGTCTTTATTCAAATCCCGTGCTGATTTCTCGACACGAATCGTCGCAGCATCCAAAAAGCGCGACACATGTCTTAACCATGCAGTGGGTGTGGCAGCTACAAAACCATCATGCACCAATACAGCACTCTGCTGCTTTACATCCTCCAGCATCGCTGCCTTTTGAGGTGCAACACTGGCAGTAATCGCCGCGGTTAATCGTGCATGAGCTTGCAATGCTTCATCGACCATTTTTATGATACGTTGCCCTTCTTGAACTAGACTTGCCCTGCCCTTTTCCAAACACTGTGTAAAAGCATCGTTGTTGCGCGGCAATTGCTGTGTCGGGATATGGGATAAGAAAACCGTTTCAAATATTTTTTCAATCACATCTTTGCGTAACCGTTCAGGCTCACCCATCAATGCGGCGAACATCATCATCGACTTCATTTTTTTCATTTGCTGATCAAGCATGTTAACCTGTTGATACATCGCCAACATACATAATCGGCGCAAACCACCACGCATCGCAACATCGGCTTTATCACGGCTATCAAACATCACAATCGCCACACTATCCTGTGTATCCACCAAAGCAGGAAATAGCTGTAAATTTAAACCCTGTGATTTTTTTGTTACCAACTCTGGCAGCTCATCAAAATCCCAAGATTTGATTGATTGGCGCTCCAAGGGATGCCCCGCTGTCTCTTGCACGAACCCTTTTGAAAATTTGCGCTGAAGTTCATATAGATTACCACTTTCAGCGATTTTCTTCTTGCGCGAATCCAACACACGAAAGTTCATCAATAAATGTTTTGGTAGCTTCTCCAAACCCCATTCATCCAATGGCACATGCACACCAGTCATACGCTCAAGTTCTTTTGAAAATGCAGGTAATAATGCGCCTTTACCCATATCCATTGCTGACATGGCAGCCTCTGCAAACTGTGGTGCAGGCACAAAACTACGGCGCAATGTTTTCGGCAAGCTCTTAATCAACAAGGCGAGCTTCTCTTGTAGCATGCCCGGCACCAACCATTCAAATCTTTCCGCTTCCAATGCACCCAACATAGCTTGCGGCACAAGCAAGGTGATGCCATCAGCATGATGCGATGGATCAAAATGATATTCATAGCGCAAACGCTGCGCACCAACTTGAATGCCATCAGGAAAATCCGAGGCTGCAATGCCTGTATCTTGTTTTGCCAATAAAATCGCTTTGCTCAAAAACAACAGTTTGGGGTGTTTGTTTTCTTCTTGTTTGCGCCATTGCTCAAACAATTTTCCGCTGTGTACATGTTCGGGAATCAATGTATCAAAAAAATCAAAAATCACCTGCTCTTCTGCCAATACATCACGCCGACGTGATTTGGCTTCTAGCTTTTCCAATTCATTGATTAACTGCTTGTTGTGCTGGGCATATTTCCCATGTGTCCGATATTCACCCAATACCAAAGCATGTCGAATAAACAGTTCCCGCGATAATACCGCATCAATCGCCCCATAATTTATAATACGTTTCGCCACTACGGATAAACCAAACAAATTCACCCGTTCATAAGCCAATACTTGCGCACGTTTGGATGACCAATGAGGTTCAGAATATTCACGTTTAATCAAATGCGGAGCCAATGTTTCTAGCCACGCGGGATTAATTGGCGCAAGCGTGCGTGCATAAAGTTTACTTGTTTCCACCAAATCAGCTGCCATCAACCATTTGGGTGGTTTTTTATACAAAGCAGAGCCAGGGAACAATGATAACTTTAAATTTCGTGCGCCAAGGTAGTTTTTCGCCTCATCCTGCACTGCAATATGCCCAAGCAAACCTGCTAACAAACCACGATGCACCTCATCGGCTGTGGCAGGCTGTTGATTCGGACGCAATTTAAGCTCACGCACAATGCCCAAGAGTTGCCCATGCAAATCATGCCACTCACGCAAACGAACATAGGATAAAAAATGTTTCACACACAATTTCCGCAACTGATTTTTGGAATGATGCTTGGCTTGTTCATGATACCATTCCCATAGCTTTAACCAACTCATAAAATCTGATGTTTCATCGGTAAACACGCGGTGTTTTTCATCAGCTTTCTGCTGTACATCCATCGGTCTTGAACGTGGGTCTTGCACCGACAATGCCGCAGCAATAATCAACACTTCATGCAGTGAGTGTTCTTTATGGGCCTGCAATAACATGCGTCCCAAACGTGGATCAATGGGTAAGCGCGCCAGTTTTCTACCCATCGCAGTAAGTTTTCGTGATTCATCCACCGCCTGCAACTCATGCAACAAACGATAACCATCGGAAATAGAGCGCGAATCTGGCGGATTCATAAAAGGGAACTTCGTCACATCACCCAACCCCAAACTCGCCATTTGCAAAATCACACTGGCAAGGTTGGTTCTTAAAATCTCTGGCGCTGTTTGCTCACTGCGTTGGCTAAAACTTTGTTCATCATAAAGGCGAATGCACACACCCGCCGCGATACGTCCACAGCGCCCAGAGCGTTGATTCGCACTGGCTTGAGAAATGGGTTCGACGGGTAATCGCTGTACTTTGGTGCGCGGGCTATAGCGAGAAATACGTGCTAGCCCTGTATCAATCACAAAACGAATGCCTGGCACCGTCAATGATGTTTCTGCCACATTGGTTGCCAAGACAATGCGTCGCCCACGGTGATTTTGAAATACCTTATCCTGCTCTCCTGCTGAAAGTCTTGAAAACAACGGGATAACTTCGGTGTTTTTCATCGCATGCTGTGCAAGGGCATGGCTGACCTCACGAATTTCCCGCTCACCGGGCAAGAATACCAACACATCTCCCAACGCATCCATGCGTTCCACTTCATCCACCCCCGCAACAATCGCTGATGGTAAGTTATTATCCAGCGCATCTTCATCACCTGCAATGGGGTGATATAATATCTCTACAGGGTAACTGCGCCCAGATACCTCAATCACAGGTGCATCATTGAAAAAATTGGAAAAATGCGCTGTGTTAATCGTTGCAGAGGTGACAATCACTTTCAAATCAGGACGTTTTGGCAAGAGCTGTTTGAGATAACCCAATAAAAAATCAATATTGAGACTACGCTCATGTGCCTCATCAATAATAATAGTGTCATAGTGTTCAAGCCGCGCATCACCTTGAATCTCTGCCAACAAAATACCATCGGTCATCAGTTTGATATAACCATCTTTTTTACTGTGATCAGAAAAGCGAACTTTATAACCAACATGTTCACCAACTTTGCTTTTCAGCTCTTGGGCAATACGTGTCGCGACACTTCTTGCGGCAATTCTTCGTGGCTGGGTATGCCCAATCAGACCAGCAATGCCCCGCCCAAGCTCCAAACAAATTTTAGGGATTTGCGTGGTTTTACCTGAGCCAGTTTCACCCGCCACAATCACGACTTGATTTGATGCAATGGCTTGTGAAATTTCTTGCCGCTTGGCAGATATAGGTAACGCTTCAGGATATACAAGTTTGGGAACTCGCGCTTTACGTTGTAAATATTGCGCCGATGAATGTTGAATGCGTTTAGCAATCTCCGACAGACTTTTATCAATAGGCTTCCCCTGCCTTAATCTATGTGACAAACCATGTAAACGCTTGGATAACAGTCGACGCTCGAACAACATACATGTTGCAAGTTCAGCAAAGAGTTCTTTGATATGTTTTTGATTTGAAACGCTAGACACCCGCGCACTCTATTTTAGACTGCTCATGAGTACAGGCTCAAATTCATATGCGTATTCAAATGATATCTATCATATTTAGGCTATTGCTTTCATATATGTGTTATGCCCTAGCAAGTAACAATACTGTTTTTTATAAAAAAATAGCGTTATATTCCCGCCATGATACACACGGAACAATTAAGCCGTCATTTTGATGATGTTATCGCTTTAAATAACACCGATATTCATATCAAAGCGCAACAAACAACCGTCATTATGGGTGGTTCAGGCTCTGGCAAAACAACCTTATTGCGTTTGTTGGCAGGTTTGGAATGCCCAACATCAGGGCATATTTGGTATGGCGACGATGATTTAAATGGCATGAGCCAAAAACGTCTTTATCAATTACGCGCTCGTATGGGCATGCTTTTCCAATATTCTGCACTGCTTAACTCGTTAAATGTGTACGATAATGTTGCCTTTCCTTTGGTTGAACACACAAAATTGGACAACTCCGTGATTCACACCATGGTCACCATGAAACTTGAACAGGTTGGTCTGCGCGGCTTTGAAAATCTCATGCCATCACAACTCTCCGGTGGCATGGCAAAACGTGTTGCATTTGCCCGTGCATTAGCAATGGATCCAGAAGTTGTATTTTTTGATGAGCCAACATCAGGATTGGATCCTATTTCAGCAGGTGTAATAGCATCACTTATTGGCAATATCACCAAACACACAAAAATGACCTCCATTGTCGTCACCCATGATGTTCATGCAGGGCTTGAGATTGCTGACCATGTTATTTTATTATGGCAGGGTAAAGTAATTGCAGAAGGGACATCTGATGTTATTCGCAACTGTGATGATGCGCGTGTTCAACAGTTTATTGAAGGACGTCCCGATGGTCCTATCCCATTCTCACGTAGCGAAACATCTTATATTGAAGATCTTTTGCATAAACCTGGCACAGTGAGGATATCGTGAACAAAACCAATACCTCACAAAACACCTTTATTATCTTTTTTGGCTACTTGGGTCGCTGTTTTTTACGTGCCATTGAAAGCATAGGCGATGCAGCAGTATTAAGTGCAACATCATTGGCGCACCTATTTCACAGACCATGGCAAGGCAAACATATTGTTTTACAGCTCTATGCATTAGGCGTTGGTTCATTTGTTATTATTGCTATTACGGGTGCTTTTACAGGTATGGTTTTGGCTCTTCAGGGTTATTATACCTTGGCAAAATTTGGCTCCGAGTCGCTACTTGGGTCTGGTGTGGCATTGTCAATTATTCGTGAGTTAGGTCCTGTATTGGGTGCTTTTATGATGGTGGGTCGTGCAGGCTCAAGCATCACAGCTGAGATTGGCATTATGCGTGTGACAGAGCAGTTAGACGCTTTACAAATGATGGCAGTCAACCCCAAGGCTAGGGTCATCTTACCTCGTATTATTGCTATGATTATCGCACTGCCTTTATTGGTTTCAATGTTTGATATGATTGGGCTAGGCGCAGGGTATATTGTTGGTGTTGAGCTATTGGGTGTGAATGGTGGTGCCTTTGTGGGTGAAATGATTGCCAAGGTTACACCTATGGATTTATATGCAGGCTGGGTAAAAGCACTCGGTTTTGGCATACTCATCGGCATTATTTGCACATACATGGGCTATCGCGCAACCCCCACAACAGAGGGTGTCGCGAAAGCCACAACACAAGCAGTGGTCGCAGGATCAGTCGGGGTACTTGTACTCGATTATATCCTGACATCATTTTTTCTGTAACCGAGACTTGAGTCACATTGCAATGAACCTGCAATGAAATAACAAAGTGTGGCATTCATACATTATTTTGTTATTTAATCACTAAAAGAGAGGAACAATATGCAATCCTATCGCAAAACTGAAATTACTGTGGGCGTCTTTGTATTCCTTGGCATCATGGCTATGGCTTGGATGGCTATTAAGTTAGGACAAGTGGGCGGCTTAGGCTCATCGGGTTATCATGTATCAGCAACGTTTGAAGATGCAGGTGGTTTACGTGCAGGTGCTGATGTAATGTTAGCAGGTGTTTCGATTGGTCGTGTCGCATCAGTACAATTAAAAGGACAGGAAGAAGCATTGTTGCAGTTGGAAATTCAACAAGGTGTAAAACTGACTACTGATGCGATTGCAGCGGTACGAACCAAAGGTATTATTGGCGAACGCTATGTTCGGATTAGCCAAGGTGCGGATGATGAAACTATCGAAGATCATGGCGAAATCGAAGAAACAGAATCTGCTATCAATATCGAAGATTTAGTCAGTAAGTATATTTTCTCAAGCTCAGAGTAATATTTACCCCTCCCTCACGTACATAGGTGTATTAAGCTTTGCAAAGATATTTAGAATAAGGAGTCAGATATGAACATCACGATAAAGAGCTTGCTTGCATTTGTACTATTATGGGTTGCAACCCCCGTTTGGGCGGAGGACACAACAGTTGATGGTCCTAAGGTTGTCGTTGAAACAGCTGTAAACGGCATACTGCATGCATTAGAAAATAGAAAGGATCAAAGCAAACTCACTGAAGAAGATCGCGATGCTATTCGTCAACAGGTTGAAGGTCGTTTTGATTATCGTGAAATGGCTCGTCGCAGTGTGGGCAGGGCTTGGAACAAACAAATCCCTGAACAACAAGCTGCATTCACTGAAACATTTCGCCAGTTGTTAGAACGCTCATATGGTAATCGTTTATCCGAATACCATGGTCAAACCGTTGAATTTGATGATACTGAATTCAAAAAGAATAAAGCACGGGTTAAAACCCATGTTATTGATAGCAATAAAGTTACACCTGTATTTTATCGATTACACCAAAATTCTGGTACATGGCAGGTCTATGATATTAAAATTGAAGGTGTCAGCTTGGTCGGCACATTCAGAAAAGACTTCAAGGGACCTTTGAAAAAAGATGGCTTTGACGGTCTATTAAAAGCATTGCAAGATAAAGTTGCGCGTTTAAAAGAAAAGGATGCCAGCTAAGGTATATTTGTTACACATAAGCAACTTCGCATGAAGTTATCTTTAAGTAACATGCAAAAAATACTACAACGTGTTGCTGTACTACTATTGCTGCTTATCACCTTGACTGGTGTGGCTGCATGGTTATTCATGCCTGACATCAACCGTATGCGCCCGCAGATTGAATCCTTACTCAAACAAGAGATGCAATTAAGCAAGCTTAGCCTACAGGGGCTATCGTGGTATTGGGCTGGTCATATCGGTTTTAAAGTTGATCACTGTAGCTTTAAAACGCAAGATAAGATGGTCATCGTTGATGATACATCACTGACTATTCAGGTATCATTGATAGGCCTTTTACGTGGCGAACTGTTGCCCAAACGCATCGCACTTCAGGGTGGTTTATTACAACTTGATGCTTCCAATTATGATCATCTAAACCACCCAAACATTTCGCCAACGCACCTGATTATGGATGATATGAATGTGCAATGGCGTTATGCATCCTATCAAGGAAACCTAAAATCTGCTGCCTTGGATATAGATATTCCCTCTGGGTCTGCTCTCTTACGCATGCCTGGCTTCCGATTAACGGCAACATTGGATTCACAATCCCAATTAGTTTCCGCAGATTGGAAATTTGATAATATTCATTGGTTACCCATTGAATGGCAAAAATTTATGCTCGGCAATGTGTCAGGCGAAGCTCACCTACAACAGCAAAATACATTGCAGTGGAAGTTGGACATGCAAACACAAGGCTCTTCTGCTGCTATCAATGTGCCTACAGGACCCTTTCAGCTACCGTTTAATCAATTACTTTCAACATGGCTCATCAGCTTTGATAAAGATTATAATCTACAACAATGGAATATTCCTTCGCTCAAATGGCTACAAGGAAAGAATCAGGGTATGGCTCGTGCACACTGGCAGGATGGTAAATTCTCACTCAGTGCAAATTCTGATTATTTGGACATGCCGTTACTATGGTCATGGCTGCGCCCATTGGGTAACACAAAAAGCTGGCTGACTTGGCTAAGCAGCATGCAGCATGGCGTTGCTTCTGACATTAAAGTTTCACTTAACGTGCCATGGGAGCATCCTCTTCAAGGATTACCTAAAAATAAGGATTGGGATAAGCTGCGTTATCATGTAAGTGCGCAAGTTGACAATGCTGATGTTCATTTGGGCTTTGATGACAACAAGCTTACCCATAGTAAAGCAAAAGTAGATGTAGATGAGAATGGCTTAAAAGCGGATATTAGTCACGTTGAATTACCGCATCAGGTAGGCACAGCATCTGGAACATTGAATATGCCATGGAAAACCTTGGATATACATATGCAAGCTCATGGGCAAACAGATGTTGGAAAACTACAACAATGGTTTAGACCATCCCGCGCCGACAATCTACGCTGGATTGATGCCCCTGCTACCACAAGCGTTCAGCTTCAATGGAACCCTTTGCAGGATGAACCTAGCCTAGCCCATGTGTCACTCAAGCCATCTGCAACATGGCATTTGGAGCCAAATAATATTCCTCTACAAATTAAATCAGGAGAAATAATATGGGATATGCAGCAGGGATTACATGCTAAAAAGTTAAACATTCAAAGCAAACTTTTACATGGCGAGATGTCATTCCAAGCCAAAGAAACAGCCCAACAAACTGTGCAACTAACATCCTTAACAAGTCACATTCAAGGCGATTTTTCTGAGCTTGATGCATACTATCATATTCCCATTGAGCAAGCCGCTGGGCAGCTACAAGCAGATATTAAATTTGATAAGCATTGGTATGGCACATTAAACTTTAATCAAGCATCTTGGAAAAACTTTCTTGGCTCCCACAAAACAATAAAATCTCCTATGCAAGTGAGCTTTCAAGGAGATCTGGAAAATGGAACCCTTAAACTGCATAAGTTATTCTGCAATCAAGCCCCCATTCAGTTATCGGGATCAGGTCAAATAAACAACTATGGTTTGAAATTAGATTTAACATCGCTAAAGGCTCCAGCTTTTAAAGGTGCGCTCAAAGTCTCCGCGCCTTTTACTAAAGACCCATGGGAAATGATGATTCATGCGCAATACTTAAATCGCAAAGCGCTACCTGAACAGCTTCCCCAAACTGAAGCCCTTGCAGATAAACCTTGGTCTCTTCAAGCTAATATCGGCAACTTCGTTTGGGATGATGCAACCATGACAGGCGTATCCATGAAGCTTGCCTCAAAACGCAATAGTGCCGGCTTTTTTAAAGCTCATGAGATTCATTCTGGCACACTCGTTCTACAAGACATATCTGCCTTATTTGCTTTACCTGGCGGTAGCGCTGTAGATCTAAGACATTTATCAGCAGCCATGGGTAAGCAGCATTTAGTACTATCCGCATCATTAACACCTGAAACTGATGGAGGTATGCGCTGGCAAGGTTTTGCACAACTTGATGGTGATTTTGGTGGTACAATGCAACGGGCAAAGCTTACAAAACTATTTAAAGGCGGTGATATGCACGCCCTGTTTCTAGGACAGGGTATCTTGCTTAAAGATCAACCTTGGTGGGATGGACTACGTGGCCGATTACGTTTACGTGTTGATGATGGTATTATCCTCAAAGGTGGTACGCTTACCAAAACATTGGCTGCTGTAAGTCTCGTGGATTTACCTGATTTATTTTTTGGTGCTCGCAAGGATTTGAGCCACGATGGTTTGTATTATAAACGATTACAAATTGAGGCTACCCTGAAGGAACAAATGTTTAATATTCATAAACTTGGCTTACGTTCATCTGCTATGGATATTGCGGGTGAAGGGAGTTTAAATCTTGAAAAAGATCATATTGACTTAAAGATGATTGTTCGTCCATTTCAAAACTTGGATGCCCTGCTTGGAAAAATACCCTTGCTTCGAGACCTTTTAGGCGGGGCTGCACACTCACTTATACGGAAGATTTATCATATGCATGGCTCTATAGCCAATGCTACTGTCGATCAATTATCGCCTGAAGAGGCGGGTTTATCACAATCTGGGTTGGTTGAAACCTTGCTAAGCATTCCTGATTTATGGTTTGGCAAAAACACAACCACTCAGCAGTCAAAGCCATAATCATTTCACTAGCTTATTATTCTCCAACCAACAGTCTGCCACCTCTAGTTTCGTGCAAATATCTAACATTGCCTCTCTAGCCAGAGTTCGCGTGCTATAACGGCCTGATTGAACACGATAAATAAGCTTACCTGCAGATCTTTTACTTACCACAAAGGTCTGAAAAAGATAATTATGTTTAATCATTGCGACCATTTTTTCTGCATTTTTCATGCTTTGAAATGACCCAATATTAATTACCCATTCCGCAGCTAACATATCAATATTACGAGGCTTTTTATTATAGGAATGTTTTGAGTAAACATGCTTTCCTTCATCCATAATCAACCATGGGGCGCTCGCATCGCGGCGCAATAAATATAACTCTTTATCATCATTTGCATTGTAATTGCTAGATTGATAACCCTGCCTAAAAGATACAATCACCGCTTCACCTGCATCATTCGCATCAGGCACAATCTTTATATCTGAAATTTGAATGTGTATAAATG
Organism: uncultured Pseudomonadota bacterium; assembly: GCA_913055645.1. Classification (GTDB taxonomy): domain Bacteria; phylum Pseudomonadota; class Zetaproteobacteria; order Mariprofundales; family Mariprofundaceae. Next base: position 29,396 of record CAJXLC010000020.1, read on the forward strand.
TTTTCTTCCGGTTAATCCTTTGTTTATGTTCAGACCATGATTGATAGTTATATTTATCTGTTTGAAAATTCACATCATAATGGTTCATATAAGCCTTATGATTCAGTGATTGCCAATCCTTAACCCATGATTGTACAGCACTTTCAACAGATGCTCGAACAGCCGCTGTTAAAGTACCCGTTTGTTCTTCTTGAGCCGGCATGGCAGCACTATCTATTCGCATGAATGCCTGCAAACGCTTTTCCGCCTCTTCTAATGCAGAGGTAAATTCAGCATTCCCAAGTTTTTTAATACCATCATGTGCCGCATGCGCATAACTACCTGCCCGTAATGCCGCCGCAAAAGACTTCCTCCGAAACGCCTCGCCTTTTATCAAGGCTGCCAAAGGATTTTTTTGAATCACATCAGTGCTTAACCAAGCAAGTGCTGCATCAACTTGCTCATGCTCAAGCTCCAATATCGCCAACAACACTTCCCTATCACCCTCTGCCAAAGACAATACTTTTTCACTCTGATTGGATTTAAGTAAATTATAGGCGGTTTGTTTCGTCATGTGTTCGGCTGTCGCATTCAAACTTTGCAAAGGCATCAACAACACAAGCCACACAATCCATACAGGCACTTTTCTAAACATTAATTAGCAACCTTCTGCACATGCAATTGTGCCCCATCTTGCACCCCACCTTTCTGTGTCTTTTGCGTCAAAATATCCATATGTTTATCAATGTCCTCAAACAATGGATAAGCAGCCAATGTCTCCTCTTTGGGAATATTATAACGCAGCCAATGAATCAAATCCGTCCACATTTTAGAAACTTGCTGCTTGCTTGGCATTATACCCGCATACGGCAACTCTACGGTAACAACGGGGATTTTATGCTGAATCCCTGCTGAATTCCCCAACGAACCCGGGTAAACACCAATAAGTCTTAAATGCAGTGCTCCCAACTTCTTCGGGCCAACAGGTGGACCATCAAAATCAAGCACGCCATAAGGCGCATGCACCGATACAATCGCATCAGGCTTAAAGCGTTTAATTTCATCATAAAGCCATTGTGATTCAGGCTCGCTCAAAGGCTCCACGCCAGGGTAACGGCGCGGGTCATGACCTGTTTTCTTCCAATAACGAGAGGTTTCTTCATGCCAGTTTGGCGTAGGCATATTACGATTAAGATCAACACCATGTGCATTTAATCGCACTGATTTTTTTTGCAGCAAGCCATCAGGGTTCAACAGTGGTACAACATGCCAGTGAAACAATCCTGAATGATATACATCCAATATTTTCATCCATTTAAATACAATGCTTACCGACGCATATTCGTCGCCATGCGTACCACCAATCAGCAAGACGCGCCCTATGGGTTTACGTCTTTCAAATAATGGCGGGTATTCCTTTAACAAAATAGCCTGCCCATTCACTGAACGCGCTTCCGTATCTTGTAATTGACTTTGTAAACAACGTGTTACACTTACACTGCCTAATTTATGCCCAATACGCTGACATTCCTCTTGAACAGACGCTGGTATTTGCATTTTTTCTTCACCAACAGCAAGCACACTGCTCAGTAAACTGACCAGTGTAATACCTAAAAAAAATAATCTTTTACAGTTTTGATACATCAGCAAGCTGTAAAAATAATGCCCTAAGCTGACCCAATAGAGCCAAACGATTGCCTTTTACAGCCACATCATCTGCCATCACCATCACATCATCAAAGAATGTATCAACAGGCTCGCGTAAGGTTGCCAAAGCTTCCAGTTGTGCTTCAGGTTCTGTCGGGAATGTTGAAGAAACTTCATTTAATTGCTCAAACAGTACTTTTTCAGCCTGTTCTTCAAACAAACCTTCATCAACATGCAAAGAAATATCACCTGCTTTTTTGAGTATATTCGCAATGCGTTTATTGGCTGCTGCAACGGCCTGCCCAGCTTCAGAATCAGCAAATTTAGTCAACAATTCCGCTACTGCGAGATGTTGATACAATGGCAACTCAACATTGCCACTCAATGCCGCATCAACTGCAGATTTACTAACCATAAAGCCGTCTGCCATACCCAATAAACGCTCATGAATAAAATGCGTGACTGCCATTTGTGTTTCATCGCTAATCGCAATGGTCACACGCTGTTGATTCCATTGTTTTGCGGCTTCTTTGAGCACCTCGGTCAAGGTCATATTGATAGGATTTCGTTTATTCTCTAATAAATGAATCAAACCAATCGCAGCTCTGCGTAGTGCAAAAGGATCAGCACTTGCCGTAGGGATTTTACCCAAGTGGAAATACCCCAATAATTTATCAGCCCGCTCAATGACACCAATCGCACATGCGATGGGACTTGTTGGCAAAGCATCATCGGCTCCAGAAGGTGCATAATGTTGGCTAACCGCATCGGCAACAGCATCATTTTCACCATCCATCTTGGCGTAAATACCACCCATATAGCCTTGCAATTCAGGAAACTCACCCACCAAACCCGTGGTTAAATCAGATTTACATAAGTATGCCGCACGTTGTGCATCATTGGCATCCACACCTAGCTCAGCAGCACTATCCAACACAAAGCCACGCAACCTACGCACTTGGTCACCAACCATGCCCAAGCCATCTTGGAATACGATTTCAGATAACTTTTCAACACGCGCGTCTAGGCTTTCTTTTGGATCACGTTCAAAGAAGAACATGCCATCGGCAAGGCGTGCATTCACCACACGCTCATTGCCATGCGCCACCATAGCAGGATCTTTTGATTTGATATTGGCAACAGCAAAAAATACATTCGATGTGTTGCCATCTTTATCTTGAGTAGAGAAACAGCGTTGATGATGTTTAAGCTCAATACGGCTGACTTCAATCGGAAGTTTTAAGAATTCAGGCAAATAGTGACCCGTAATCACATGCGGCCATTCGGTTAAGTCCGTTACCTCTTCAACCAAATCCGCATCTTCAATAAGGGTTACCCCTGCCGCTGTACATGCAGCTTCTAAGCCTTCGACAATACTGGCTTTTCGCGCTGTTCGGTCAGCAATCACCATACGTTCTTCAAGCCACTCAAATGGTTTTTCTGCGCTAATTTCACCTTTGGCATTGCTTGCCATACGATGACCATATGAATCTTTACCTGCCTGAATCCCTGCAAATGAAAAATCTAAAACTTCATCGCCCAAACGCGCTACAATCCAACGAATTGGACGAATAAATGCATCACTGCGGTTCTCACCATCTTGCCATTGCATTTGCTTGGGACTTGGCAAGCCGCGAAGAATCGCAGGCATGGCTTCAGCAATAATATCGACAACTTTTCTACCTTTCACTGTAATCACAGCCTTCATATACTTGGCTTTGCCATCACCTTTATCGGTGAATTCAAAATCCGATACATTCAGCCCTGATTTTCGAGCAAAACCTTCCGCAGCTTTGCTTGGTTCTCCGTCTTTGAGTGCAACATTTTCAGGCGGTCCCCAAATCACTTGTTCACGGTCAGCTTGCATAGTTGGGCAATCCATCACATGAATAAGTAAACGGCGTGGCGTTACGCCTAGCCTCAATTCGGACACTTCAATATTGGCCGCCTTCAAAAGCTTTTCTAAGGCAGTTTTTAGAGCGTTGCCCATGCGTGCTGACACGCCTGCTGGAATTTCTTCAACACCAATTTCAATCAGTAATGGTTTCAAATCACTCATGATTCCACCCCCGCATAGCCTTGTGCAACGGTGCGCGATAATCCGCGTACACGCCCAATAAAGCGTTGTCTCTCTGCCACCGAAATTGCCCCACGTGCATCAAGCAAATTAAACGCATGCGAAGCTTTAATCACTTCCTCATAAGCTGGTAAAAAGAGCTTGTTGTCCGATAGTTTCTTACAATCGCCCTCAGCTTGATCAAACTGTTGGTGTAAGAATGATGTGTCTGCATGCTCAAAATTATAAGCGGAAAATTCTTGCTCATTACGCAAGAAGACATCGCCATAAGTCACTTTTGTACCATCAGGTTGTTCAACCCATGTGAGGTCATAAACATTTTCTACGCCTTGGATATACATCGCTAGACGCTCTAAACCGTAAGTAATTTCACCTGGCGTGCGGCTTAATTCCACACCACCTACCTGTTGAAAGTAAGTGAATTGTGTTACTTCCATACCATCAAGCCAAACTTCCCAACCAAGTCCCCATGCACCAAGGGTTGGTGATTCCCAATCATCTTCCACAAAGCGAATATCATGCACATCGGTATCAATGCCAATTTCACGCAACGATGCCAAATACAAATCCAAAATATCTTCAGGCGCAGGTTTTAAAATCACCTGAAACTGGTAATAATGCTGTAAACGGTTGGGATTCTCACCATAGCGACCATCGGTCGGGCGACGGCACGGTTGCGCATAAGCTGCCCGCCAATCCTTATCATCCAATACCCGCATAAAGGTTGCAGGATGAAAGGTTCCAGCCCCCATGGAGCTATCATAAGGCTGCTGTACAACACAGCCCTGCTTTGCCCAAAACTGTTGTAATGTCATAATTAAATCTTGAAATGTCACGGTTAAAACTCCGATACCTGCTTAAAACAATCATTCTTTACCGCTCGAACTATATCGACATGAGTCTTTTCGTCATTAAAAGTTATTCGTAAGTTTTCAGCAAGCTAAAGTGACAGCTCAGATTGCCGCTAATTTATTCAAGAGCAAGGTGAAAAAGCGCCGCAGTGAGCAACCAAGTATGTCGCAGGATTATTCGCCAATGACCCATCGCTAACAAAGCTGCCTGCCTTGAAAATAGGTGGCAAGCGAGCTGGGTTGCTGCCGATGGACTGCAACCCAGCTACGAGACGATTGATATCAGGGTCGTTCTTGCAATGAATACGGATATACATAGAATTGAATATATGGTAGATAAGACTATATCTGTACTACGCAATCTGCGTGAGCAGGCCTATACGCTGGTTGATGGGAACCATTCGCTGCCGGGAAGAATATTCAACGGTTTTATTCTTCTGCTGATTGTCGGTAATGTCGTTGCCATTGTTCTGGAGTCGGTTGCATCTGTGTACGCTGCCCACCGCCTGTTTTTCGAAAGCTTCGAAACCTTTTCGGTGATGGTGTTCACGCTGGAATACCTACTGCGTCTGTGGGTTTGCGTCGAGGAAACCCGCTTTTATCGGCCTGTGCGCGGTCGCCTGCGCTATATGTTCAGCTTTATGGCTATTGTGGATCTTGCCGCAATTCTGCCCTTTTATTTATCCATGTTTACGGCGCTCGATACGCGTTTCTTGCGTGTGTTGCGCTTGCTGCGGGTGTTCAAGCTGACGCGGCATTTTCACTCGCTGGAAGTGCTGATGCATGTTATTCGCCAAGAAGGGCCAGTGCTGGCTTCTGCCATGTTTATTTTAATAGTGCTGATTATACTGGCTTCAGGCGGCATGTATGTGGTTGAACACGATGCCCAGCCGGAAGCATTCGGGAGCATTCCCCGCGCCATGTGGTGGGCGGCTGTCACGCTGACCACGGTAGGGTATGGCGATACCGTCCCGATTACGGATGCCGGAAAAATGTTCGCTTTAGCGATCACCATTCTCGGTGTCGGCATGGCCGCCATGCCTGCGGGTATTATCGCTTCAGGCTTCACGCGTGAGTTGCAGAAACGTCGGAAAATGTACCAGACCAGTGTGCGTGAAGCGCTGGAAGACGGGTTTATCTCGCCTGAGGAGCAGAAGGATCTGGAAGAAATACGTAAACGCCTTGGTCTGGATCCTGAGGATGCACAGGCCGTTACCCGCGCGGAATTTGCGCTGATGTGCGAGCTCGAGGAGAGCAGCCACTGTCCGCACTGTGGTAAGAAGCTGTCTGGCTCTTGACGGGATACTGATTTATTCCATGCTTTTCGAGGGCGTACCGGTGGCGGCAGAACACGCCCATGCCAGGGGTTAGATTCAGATCACCGGACAGGAGGCAGACTGATGTCTAGCATGAGTTTGCAACGTGTTTTCTTTGCGTTTTTTGTATTGCTGGCGCTATCAATGAATTTCGGTTTCTTTTATGGGCAGACCGACAATGCCTTCACCATAATCCCTATGAGCTGTTTGGAGCGATTGTAATCAACCTGGTTGACCATTCTCAAACTCCTTCGACTCTCTGATGCTGTGAAATTACATTCACTCTTTTGGCGGGACATGATCTCATTGTCGCTTTCGTAATTTTACCCAAACGCGGCATTGCTCCATAGAGTGCGAGGCAGATAGCATCAAGGATGGTTGATTTCCCCGCTCCGGTTTGCTTGGCAAACAGCAATCCTATTTCAAAATTCGTTCCGTGTCGGAAACAGACCAGAATTACAGCCTGTGTGAGATCATGCACGCCACGCTGAAATAGACAGGTTCATTACCACCCTTCATCGCCCGGAACATCTTCGGGTTCAGCCTTCACCAGTGATTTTGCCACCACCGCATCAATTTCCTGACTGATATAGGCCTCACCCGGCAGAATATTGATGCAACGCAGTTGCGTGCCATCGGCTAATGTCTGCTGCCCCAGATCCTTCTGTTTGAAACCGTGACCCAGCGATAGCATGGTGCCATATTGTGCCGTGACGCATGTGCCGTCACCGATCCCGGCCAGCAGCTCCGCCAGCCCGATCGGTGCGCCGATAATGGTAAATTCTTTTCTGCGTCCTATGCCCATATGTCCGACAACCACCTCGCCAATCGACATACCGGCACGAAACGCAACCATGCCGCCATCGGCCCGTTTTATGGCCATTTTTTCACAGCCTGCCAACAGAGCCATGGCAGCCTTGGCTGCCTGATTCTCGTGGCATTTGAGATCAAACGGATGGTTGAACACAGCCACCAGCCGCTCACCACTCACATCATCCACATGCCCCCCGAAGGCATGCACAATTTGCTGAAACAGGGCGAAACAGCGATTGAGCGTGGCAATCACCTGTTCGTGATCATTATGTTGCAGGTAATCGTTAAAATCGATCATTTCGACCACCACCACGCTGACCTCCCGTTCCAGATGATCATCCAGCCGCGTATTTCTGTCGTATTCATCCGCCACCAGATGCGGACGTTGATAACGCCCATACAGATCAAATACTTTTTCGCGATGCTCCAGTTTGGACACCATCTTGTTGAATTGATAAAATGCCTTGCCAAATTCATTGGTCGAGAAAATCGGCAGTTGCACGGCAAAATCACCTGTGGCAACACGTTTGGATGCGGCAGCCAGCAGGCGCAGCTGCTTCACAATGCGTCCGCTCATGCCATAAACCAGCAGCGCTGCCAGCAGCGCGATCACTGCCGCCATGGCGCTCAGGTGCAGTTTGATTTGTATATCATTTTCATGCCATGATGTGCCGGGGAAATAGACAGCAATGCTTCCCAGCCGGGTGCGATTGAATGTAATGCTGCTGGCATACCACTTGGGTTGCCCGGTAACCGCAACCGCCTCAGTGGGCAAAGCCGACAAGGATTTCACCGCCGCTGGAATGACACCATCACCAAACTTCATCGTTTCACCATTGGCCCAGCGCAGATAAATGGCAGTTCCGGGCAGATGCCGCCTGAACATCTCAACCAACTGCTTCACCTCAGGCATCGAGACAGCAGCCATCGGCATTTTCAACTCATCCGACAACAGACCGATCAACAGGGTGGCCTGCGCCTGCTCACTATGATGCCACGCTTTTTTTTCTATATCGGCAATACTGACGAGCATCGCAACGGTCACCATAGCGACCAGAAAAATCGTCATCAGACTCCACAGCGTACGCAACGACATCGCTTCTCCCTGTTTGTGTAAATAAATTAGCCTAGGAGGCTGTCGGACTTATGAGAAATCTACTGCGCGGTAGGGACAACGGCCCAACACTCCTGATTTATCGTTGCATAGTTACCACTATGCGCCTCAAAATCATGCTATTTTTGACTCGTTCCCCTACCTGCTCGCTACGATCACCCTAAGCCCAACAGACTCCTAGCATATTGTTTGCCAACCTATCCATATGCCCCACTTAGCTGCGCTGTTCCGCCACGGCAATCCAAACAAACGAAATATTCACTTTGGCCGCAAATTTGCTTAATTCATGTATCAGCACTTCAGCTCACACGTTCATTGAGGAGATCAGCATGGATATGTCAACGATTGCAGGCATTATGGCCGGGATTGGCCTGATTGTGTTATCGATCTTCCTGTCCGCCGTACAGCCCGGCGTATATATCAACCTGCCCGGACTACTGATCGTGATCGGCGGCACCCTTGCTGCCACCCTGGTCAGTTTCCCTACCCCGGAATTGGCCAAGGTCTGGCGCATATTGGGTCATGTATTTCGTAACAGGGAATATTCCATTCGAGATGATATTTCTGAAATCGCCCATGCCGCACGTTTGCGGCGGCATGGTGATCTGGCTCGTATTGAAGATCAGCTGGAACGCATCGACAACCCGTTTTTGAGAACGTCCATCCAGCTGGTGATTGACAACACGCCGCCCGCAGAAATCGTCAATATTTTGCAATGGCGCATCAAACGTCTGCGCGAACAGGAACGCGCCGAAGCGCATATCTTCCATACCATGAGCATTTATGCACCGGCCTTCGGCATGTTCGGCACCCTGGTCGGCATGGTGAATATGTTGTACGGCATGAATGGCCCTGACCTGCTCAATGTCGGTCATAATATGGCCGTCGCTCTGATGACTACATTGTACGGGCTGGTGCTATCCAATCTTATTTTTAAACCGATTGCGATCAAGGTGGAGCGGCGCACCGAAAAACGCGCCATGATTATGCGTATGATCGTTGAGGGCACTATCATGCTGGCCGGCAATCGCAGCCCTGTATTCATTCGCGAAACCCTGAAATCCTTTTCGGCTCAGCATGATGATGAGCTGCGCGGCGCCAGCCATTCTTTCACCGACGAATTGCGCCCAACCGGTAAAGCATCCGGCAAGAAAGAACACAACCTGGATGATGATTTCTGATGCATCAACAGAACGGAAAACCAGTCGATCTTTATCCCGGTTCCGGCATGGAATCCATTCGTAGCCATATTCTTGCCGATCCCGAAGAACATCTCTATGAAGATGATGGCCAGTCGGTAACACAAGACGGGTGGATGGTCGCCTATCTGGATTTAATGACCTTGCTGCTGGCTCTGTTTATTATCATGGGGGCAATCAGCCACTCCAAGGCCGGCGTCAAAATGCAGGCGCCATCTTCACCGCAGAACACCGCTACCCAAGGCTCGCCCGTCTCGGACAATGCCACGATTCAACGTCAGGGTCAGAAGAAGGGGCAGGAAGAAAGCGTACAACGCATTCTGGGTAGCAATTCGCTCGGTGGCGTAATGGATTATAAAGCATCGCCGGGGGAAATTCGCCTGCAGATGCATGCCAATATGCTATTTGATGCAGCCGGTACGCACCTGAGTAAAAAGGCCATGCGCACCCTCAAAAACATCGCCCGCGTGCTGACTAACTATCAGGGCAAAGTTGAAGTGGCCGGACACACGGATAATACGCCGCTCACCAAAGGTCGCTTTCATTCCAACTGGGAGCTCTCCAGCGCCCGGGCCGCAACCGTTGTAGAAGCATTGATCAATCTGGGCATCAGCCAGCGTCGCCTGCACGCCACCGGCTATGCCGATACCAAACCGGTAGCATCCAATGCCACCGCCGAAGGGCGCGCCAAAAACCGCCGGGTGGAATTTGTTATCGATATGGGGCCGGAGTTTCTCTACACACGTTAGCGCGCATAGATTTCCCTTTGATTAGTTTAGCTGGAACAGCTGGAACCCAACGTCCGACATGGTTCATAAACCTCCGGGATTTTCTGCCAGCATAAAATCAATGTCGGATGCGGGGTTTACATCAACAATAACAACAGGGAACGCAGAGGCTATTTCCCCCGGCTGCAAAAACGGGGCAATACCCACCGGGATATCGCTGCATCTATCGACAGCTTGCCGGGGCCAAACAGGATGATGGCAAGCAGCATCAACCCCCATGCCTTGTGATCAATAAATTCGGCACCGACAAAACCCGCCCATAATCCATGCGGCCACAGAGCCGGATAAGAAATAACGGCCACGATATTGTAG
>CAJXLC010000021.1 GCA_913055645.1 uncultured Pseudomonadota bacterium
CCACCATGATCACGATTGGTTTCAACCCAACCATTAAGACGAACCTGTTGTCTAAGATGTGTACTACGAAAATCACCACAGTATGTACGCGCTATCATTGCGAAAGCCTCCGAAATCATTGCTTTTGGCCAACTTCATATCCAACCATTACCAAAAGGCGGCGCAGCATACCCTTATCGCTCTTTTCCTGCAAAGAATCCGCATAAATTTATGATAAAAGCGTACCATGCTGCTAATTTTAAAGCGTTAGGAGTAACCTTCCCTCCCCATGAATACACATATTAAATTAGAACCACTATGGAAAAAACATTTAATCGATGAGTTCTCACAAGATTACATGACCTCATTACGCTCTTTTCTACAGGCTGAAAAACAACAGCAAAAAATTATTTATCCACCGGCCAAACAATGGTTCTCAGCGCTAAACACAACACCTTTTAATCAGGTAAAGGTTGTGATTCTTGGACAAGATCCCTATCACGGCGAAAATCAGGCACATGGACTATGTTTTTCCGTGCCGCCAACCACCAAAATACCGCCATCACTGATCAATATTTACAAAGAACTTCAAAGTGATTTAAACATTCCACCTGCGCAACATGGCTGCTTAATCCACTGGGCGAAACAAGGTGTTTTACTGCTCAATAGCGTATTAACTGTCGAACAAGGTCTTGCTGCATCTCATCAAAACAAAGGCTGGGAGCGTTTTACCGATGCCATTATCACTCAAATCAATGCATATACCGAACACACTGTCTTTATACTTTGGGGTGGTTATGCACAAAAAAAAGGCGCTAATATTGATACCAATAAACATCTCATTATCAAAGCACCCCATCCATCACCCCTATCTGTATATAGAGGTTTTTTTGGTGGCCGTTATTTTTCCCATGCTAACGCATATTTAAAGCAATACGGAAAAACACCTATTGACTGGGAACTACCTGATCTCAATACCGCTATCAAAGAGTACAAACAAACACAAAATACCCATTAGCATAAAAACAGCACTATTTACGACAATATCATGACAAGCCGACCTAGCCTCTGCTAGCTTACGCGCATGGCTAAATCCTTATTCGTATGTCAAAGCTGCGGCTCAGAACATCGCAAATGGGCAGGGCAATGCCCCGATTGTAATGATTGGAACTGTATCAGCGAGCAGGTGGTTGAAAATAACCCACGTGTTGGCAAAAAAGGTAAAGCACTCAATACCATATCCATTAACAATATCTCTACAGAAGAAAGTCCACGCCGCTCCACCAATATTGAAGAATTAGATCGCGTATTGGGCGGTGGCATTGTACCCGGCTCTGCCATTTTAATGGGTGGCGAGCCTGGCATTGGGAAATCTACTATTTTATTACAAGCAGCAGCCAAACTCTCTGCACAAGGTACGGTACTTTATATCACGGGTGAAGAATCCACCCAGCAAGTGCGCCTACGCGGCGAACGAATTAAAGCACTGCATCCCAAACTACAATTGGTCTCAGCATGTGAACTGGAATCCATGCTTGCAACCATTAGTGAGCTTAAACCCATTGCCGTGATTGTTGATTCGATTCAAACTACCGTCAGTAACCGCTTAACCAGTGCACCAGGCACGGTCTCACAAGTACGTGATTGTGCATCTGCGCTGATTCAAAATTGCAAGCAACAAGGACACGCGCTTATTTTGGTCGGACATGTCACCAAGGACGGAGCTTTGGCAGGGCCGCGCGTATTGGAACACATGGTTGATGCCGTACTTTATTTTGAAGGTGATCGTGGTCATGCCCATCGCATTTTGCGAGCTGTAAAAAATCGTTTTGGTCCTGCGGGTGAAATTGGTGTATTTGAAATGTCAGATGCTGGACTGATTGGCATCCGTGATGCCTCACGACTGTTTTTATCAGAACGTGCAGCGGACATTCCAGGCTCTGTTGTATTGGCATGCATGGAAGGCACGCGTCCTTTACTTGTTGAAGTACAAGCCTTGGTTGCACCAACCGTCTATGCCACACCCAAACGCTCATCCGTTGGACTGGATGTGAATCGCATTGCCATGTTGACTGCAGTATTGGAGCGCCGCATTGGCATCCCTCTCTCTGGACATGATGTGTATGTGAATGTTGCCGGTGGAGCGAAGATTTCTGAGCCTGCTGCGGATATTGCGGTGTTATTGGCAATCCTTTCTGCATACCAAGAAAAGCCCTTGCCACATCACATGGCGGTATTTGGAGAAGTGGGGTTAACAGGTGAAATAAGACCTGTTGGGAGCCCAGAAAATCGCGCCAGAGAAGCTGCTAATTTGGGCTTTACACAATTACTTATGCCACATGAAAATCATACAAGAGTGCAGGAAGCCAATCTTGCTGCTACGCTTCGCGACACAACGACTGCGCCTGAGTTTATTTCTATCAAACATCTATCAGGCGCAGCACAAATGGCTTTACACTAAGAGGTATAAAAGGTTTTGTATGTATTCAACACTTTCACGCAATACAGAGCTGCAATACAGACAAACATGGGCGGTATAAGTGAACTATTTTGACTATATTCTCATAGGCATTGTTGGTCTCTCCATGGTGCTTTCACTATGGCGAGGTTTTGTTCGTGAAATTATCTCACTAATTGGGTTGGTTGCGGCATTTTTGATTGCCAGCCGCACATCAGGCGTTGCGGGTGATTTCTTAGATCAATGGATTCCCAATAGTACAACAGCCGATATTGCTGGTTTTGTGATGATATTTGTTGTTGTTATGATTGTTATCGGGCTTATCGGCGCGCTGATTCGTAAGCTTGTTGATATGGCAGACCTTACCGCAACTGATCGTACATTGGGCATATTTTTCGGTATTGCTCGCGGCTTATTACTCATCGCCTTATCCTTTCTTATTTACACATCTTATAGCAAACCCGACCAAGCTTGGGCTAAGAAAAGTCTGTTAACACCCTACGCAATTCAAGCTGCTAACTTATTGGGGCAAGCTATTCCCGAGGGCTATCCATTTTCACGACAAGGAAAAGCAGGAATCGCCGCACCGCAACATAAAAAAACAAGCAACAAAACCACACTTAAAGATATTCCCATTGGGGATAAACAAGCCCTAAAATCCATTATCCGACAACAGCTCCAATGAGGCCTCTCATGAACACTCTTTCTGATGATTACGACCACTTCCATGATGAATGCGGCGTATTTGGCATTTCTGATCATGCAGAGGCTGCAAATCAAACCTACCTTGGTCTATATGCACAGCAACATCGTGGTCAAGAATCTGCTGGCATTGTAACTACCGATGGTCATAGCTTTAACAGCCATCGCGGCATGGGTCTGGTCGCCGATGTATTCCAAAAGTCCGACATTAAGAAGCTCAAAGGCACTGCCGCCATTGGTCATGTTCGCTATTCAACATCAGGGGAATCAGGATTGCGCAACTGCCAGCCGTTCTCCTTTGAATATGCACACGGTGGTATCGCGATGTGTCACAATGGCAACATCGTCAATGCGCCAGAATTACGCAAAGAACTCGAACAAGGTGGTTCTATTTTTCAATCGACTTCTGATACAGAGGTATTGATTCATTTGGTTGCAAAAAGTAAACAAACCCATATGCGCGACCGTGTAGCAGAAGCTGTGAATCGTTTAACAGGTGGCTTTTCATTACTAGTACTTGTTGAAGAACGCATCGTTGGTGTGCGTGATCGCAATGGTATTCGTCCTCTAGTCTTAGGCAAACTAGGCGATTCGTGGGTTTTGGCATCCGAAACATGCGCTTTTGATTTGGTTGGCGCGGAATATGTACGCGATGTCAAAGCTGGTGAAATGGTTATTATTGAAAATGGTAAGGTTGAAAGCCTATTTCCTTTTGATTCCACTGACCCTAAGTTTTGTGTGTTTGAATATGTTTATTTTGCACGTCCTGACTCCACATTGGAAGGTGTTAATGTTTATGATGCTCGCTACCAAATAGGTATTGAGTTGGGTAAAGAATCCCCAATTGAAGCTGATTTAATTATCCCTGTTCCCGATTCTGGTGTTCCACCAGCCATGGGTTATGCCGAGGCAACAAACATTCCATTTCAACTTGGTCTAATTCGTAACCATTATATTGGGCGTACGTTTATTGAGCCTCAACAATCCATTCGTAACTTTGGCGTCAAACTCAAACTCAATGCCAACCGCCATATGATTGAAGGTAAACGTGTCGTATTGGTTGATGATTCAATTGTACGCGGCACAACCAGTCGCAAAATTGTCGAGATGGTACGTGCGGCAGGCGCAAAAGAAGTACATATGCGTATTTCCAGCCCACCAACCAAACACTCATGTTTTTATGGTGTGGACACCCCCAATGCCGAAGAACTTATGGCGAATCAGATGAGTTTGGATGAAATGTGCAAGGCTATTAATGCCGATTCATTGGCGTTTGTATCCTTTGATGGCATGTATCGTGCGGTTGGTAAGCCTCAGAGCAGCCATTGTGATGCATGCTTTTCAGGCAACTATCCAGTCGATATTGACCCTGCACGCTCACCACAATTATCGCTATTGCGATTCTACAGCAGAAGACCATAAGCGCTTTTTTCATCTCCGGATGATTACGGATGATGCTAAAGTTTCGTTTCAGACCGTTAAAAAAGACATTCCAACTGGAGATAGGTTGCGCTTGGGTCTATGCTTCGCGCCGCTGTAATCTTATCAGCATAGAATGTAACTATTTAGAGGTATCAGAACATGGATATTGATGTTCAAAAAGTCGCGATGCTCGCCCGTATTCGTCTAAACGATGACGAAGCAACTGAACTCGCCCCCCAACTTAACGAAATTCTTGGTTATGTGGATCAACTTGCTGCGGTCAATACCGATGGCATTACGCCCACAGCACATCCCCATGATGCAGCCATGCCACTACGCGCCAATGTCGTGACCAATGGCAATCGCCGTGATGCATTGCAGGCTGTTGCTCCAAAAACAGAATCTGGACTTTACGTTGTACCGAAGGTGATTGAATAATGCCATTTAGCTCTTTATCCCATATCCAAACACGCTTAGATAACGCGGAAACCACCGCTGTCGAAGTTGCACAATTATATTTAGATCGTATTGCAACGCACAATGAAACACTCAACGCATTTGTATATATTGATGCCGAACATGTGTTAGCACAGGCTGAAGCATCAGATAAACATCGTGCCAAGCATGGTGCGCGCGCTTTAGAAGGTTTACCCATTGCCGTGAAAGATATTTTTTGCACGCAGAATGGTCCGACCCAGTGTTGCTCGAATATTTTAAAAGATTTCCACGCCCCTTACGATGCCCATGTGATTACCAAACTCAAAGAAGCTGGTGCAGTATTGGTTGGCAAAACCAATATGGATGAATTCGCCATGGGTTCATCGAATGAAACATCAGCCTTTGGTCCTTGTCGCAACCCTTGGAACACCGATACTATTCCTGGTGGTTCATCTGGCGGTTCTGCTGCTGCTGTATCCGCAGCACTTACCCCTGCTGCATTAGGCACCGATACAGGTGGCTCGATTCGTCAGCCTGCATCACTCACGGGCATTACAGGCTTAAAACCTACCTATGGTCGTGTATCTCGCCGTGGCATTATCGCCTTTGCATCATCATTGGATCAAGCAGGACCCATGACACGTACGGTTAAAGATGCAGCTATGATTACATCTGTGATTTCAGGGCATGATTCAGGTGATGCAACATCCGTAGCCGATGCGCCTGAACTTGATTGGCTTGCTGCATGTGATAAAACTGACATGAAAGGTTTGCGCATTGGCGTTCCCAAAGAATATTTTGTCGAAGGTATGGACGCGGAAGTGCGTGCTTCCGTCGAAGCTGCATTGAAACAATGTGAAGCTTTGGGTGCTGAGTTGGTCGATATTTCATTGCCCAATACCAAACTTGCTGTCGCGGCATATTATGTCATTGCACCATCAGAAGCTTCGGCGAATTTATCACGTTACGATAGTGTTCGTTTTGGTCATCGCTGTGACAACCCAGAAGATTTATTGGATATGTATACCCGCTCACGCGATGAAGGTTTTGGCGCGGAAGTAAAACGTCGTATTTTAACAGGGGCATTTGCCCTATCTTCAGGTTACTACGATGCTTATTATTTAAAAGCACAACAAGTGCGCACCATGATTCAACAAGATTTTCTCACTGCTTTTGAAAATGTGGACATTATCGCAACACCTACCAGCCCAATTACAGCATTCAAACTTGGTGAAAAAACAGATGACCCACTGACTATGTATTTATCGGATATTTATACGATTGCCGTGAACTTGGCAGGGCTTCCTGGTCTATCTCAACCATGTGGTTTTTCGGCTGATTTACCTGTTGGGCTACAGTGGATTGCACCAGCATGGCGTGAAGATGTATTGCTTAGCGCAGCATCTGCCTATGAAGGTGCAACAGATTGGCATAATAAATCTCCAAAAGCGTTTGATGAAGTATCAGGAGGCGAATCATGAATTGGGAAGTCGTCATTGGACTAGAAGTTCATTGCCAAATCAATACAAAGACCAAAGCATTTTGTGGTTGTTCAACCGCATTTGGTTCCGAACCTAATACCCAGACATGCCCTGTTTGTTTGGGTATGCCTGGTCAATTGCCCGTCTTAAATACCTTGGCTGTTGATAAGACCATTCTCACAGGTTTAGCCATTGGTGCCCAAATCAATCTTGAATCCAAATTTGACCGCAAGAACTATTTCTACCCTGATTTGCCCAAGGGCTATCAGATTACACAATTTACTGTGCCGTTGGTTGAACATGGTTATATAGATATCACCACCAAAGACCGTGGTGATCGCCGTATTGGCATTACCCGCATTCATATGGAAGAAGATGCAGGTAAATCCATGCATGAAGGTTTGGATGCGGTTTCTCATATTGATTTAAACCGCTCTGGTATTCCTTTGATGGAAATCGTTTCTGAGCCTGACATGCGCTCTTCCGATGAAGCCATTGCCTATTTGAAAAACCTACACCAAGTGATTCGTTTCTTGGGCGTTTCTGGTGCGGATATGGAAAAAGGTCAGTTCCGTTGTGATGCTAATGTGTCGGTGCGTCACCCTGGAGATGAATTTGGCACACGCACGGAAATGAAAAACATGAACTCCTTCCGCTTTATCAAGCAAGCCATTGATTATGAAGTTATGCGTCAGATTGAAGTCATTGAAGATGGTGGTGAAGTGGTTCAAGAATCACGTTTATGGGATTCTGTAAAAAATGAATCACGCTCTATGCGTTCCAAAGAAGAAGCCAATGATTATCGCTACTTCCCAGAGCCTGATTTACCACCCTTGCGTGTTTCTCAACTTGAAGTGGACAATATCAAAGCTGGCATGCCAGAGCTTCCACATCAATTGCGTGCGCGCTTTGAAACGGAATTTGGTTTGTCTGCCTATGATGCTGATGTACTTACCCAAACACGCGAACTATCGGATTGGTATGAAGCCTTGGTTGCAGCACATCCTGCTGACCCCAAACGTTGTGCCAATTGGATGGCAAATGAATTGTTGGGTCGTTTAAAAGAGTTGAATAAAAACATTGAAGACTCGCCTGTTTCTCCAAATCAATTTGGTGAACTTATGGATAGGATGGGTGATAATACCATATCAGGTAAAATCGCTAAAGATGTACTCGATGCAATGCTTGAATCTGGCAAAAGTGCTGATGCCATCATTGATGAAAAAGGACTTAAACAAGTCTCTGATACAGGTGCGATTGATGCTATGATTTTAGAGATTATGGCTGCCAATCAAGGGCAAGTTGATGCTTACCGTGGTGGTAAAGATAAGCTATTTGGTTTCTTTGTTGGACAAGTCATGAAAGCATCCAAAGGCAAAGCCAACCCAGGCATGGTCAATCAGCGTTTGAAAGAATTACTTAAAGGCTAATAAAGTCTCTATGCCCAACAAAAAATCCAGTGATTGCAAAATCACTGGATTTTTTTATAACTATAAGAAGTCTTATTTTAAGGTTTTTAAATACTCAATAATATCTTTACGATTTTGCTCAATTTGCATTTCAGGAAGGGTCGGCATAATCAAACCGTAAGGATTAGCCTCAACTACAGCCTTGGCAGTTTCATCTTGTTTAGAAAAAGTTTCAGGACCCTGTAACCACTGATTCAACCAAACTGCATCATGACGGGTTAAAACATCTTTCAAACCAGGGCAACCAACAGCGCTGTCTTCATAATCAATACGGTGACAATGCGTGCAAATGCCATCAAAAATTTCTTTGCCGCGCTTGGCATCTGCCTGCGGTGCCTCAGCCACCTTGACAGCCTCAGTAGCTACAGCAGCACCTTCCGCCAAGGCAGGTATGGACAGGAAAAATGGCAATATCAAAATTATCAACTGTCTCAAATGCATCATTACACCTCATTCCCAACAAACCTTAAAAGGAAACCTCATGGGCTGCAAGCATATTCATCATCCCATTCATCAAATATAAGACAAAGCTATAGCTGTTCATAGTATTCAACTGGAAATCAAACCATATGCGTGTACATTTCGCCATCTTTCTTGAAGCGTTTATGCAATCTCGAATCGTCACATACACCCATAGTCTGGAGCACGTTTATGCAAGTATCCCCAATCTCAGCCCTGTCACCACTTGATGGTCGTTATGCAAGCAAAGTTGCAAGCCTTCGCCCAATCTTTAGTGAATATGGTCTTATCAAAGCGCGGGTTACTGTTGAAATTCGCTGGCTGCAAATGCTGGCGGCAAACACTGGTATACAAGAGGTACCTACTTTTTCACAGCAAGCCACTAAGTTTCTTGATAATATTCTTATCAACTTCTCCGAAGCTGATGCCCAGCGTGTGAAAGATATTGAACGCACCACCAACCATGATGTGAAAGCCGTAGAATATTTTCTGAAAGAACAAGTTGCAGAACATGCCGAACTCGCATCTATTTCAGAGTTTTTCCATTTTTCTTGTACATCTGAAGATATTAACAACCTATCTTATGCATTAATGCTCAAAGAGGCGCGTGATGATGTGATGCTTCCTATGCTCCATCGCATGCTCGATAGCATTAAAGGGGGTGCGCATGAGCTTGCTGATCAACCTTTATTGGCACGCACACATGGACAACCAGCCAGCCCAACCACCATGGGTAAAGAATGGGCAAATGTGGCTTATCGTATGCAACGTCAAATCACACAACTTGAACAAACTGATATACTTGGAAAAATTAATGGTGCAGTCGGCAACTACAATGCCCATCTCGCCGCTTACCCAGAATTGAATTGGGAAAACATTGCTCAAAATTTTATCGAATCACTTGGCTTAACATGGAATCCATACACGATTCAAATTGAACCACATGATTATATCGCTGAGTTCAATGATATTATTGCACGTTTTAATACCATTCTTATCGACTTTTGTCGTGATATTTGGGGCTATATTTCTGTGGGCTATTTCAAACAGAAAGTCATTGCTGGCGAAGTCGGATCATCGACCATGCCGCACAAGGTAAATCCGATTGATTTTGAAAATGCAGAAGGAAATTTAGGGCTTGCTAACGCCGTGCTGCATCACTTGGCAACCAAGCTGCCTATCTCTCGCTGGCAACGTGATTTAACCGATTCAACAGTATTGCGTAACCTTGGTGTTGGTTTGGGTTATACCCTTCTAGCGCTTGAATCGGCATTAAAAGGCATCAATAAATTAGAGCCCAACCATGCACGCATGGATGCCGATTTGGATGCGACATGGGAAGTGTTGGGTGAAGCTGTACAGACCGTGATGCGTCGCTATGGATTAGAAAATCCATACGAACAACTTAAAGCGTTAACTCGTGGTCAGGGCATCACCCAAGAAAGCTTACGCACATTTATCGAAGGACTAGATATTCCAGATCATGCTAAACAAGAGCTACTAACCATGACTCCTGCCAGCTATATAGGTAATGCCTCAGCTCAAGCTAGAAATATTTAGAAAGTTTTTGCGCATTACATAACAAGCTTATCACTATTGGTGTAACTATTCAGATTGCCGCTGATTTGCTCAAGATCAAGGCGAAAAAGCGCAGCGTACTCTTGTACGTGAGCATTTTTCAACGCAAAGCTTGGGTAAATAAGTGATGAACTGAACAGTTACACCCGTTTGACATCCAAACGGTCACGCAACGCATCACCCAACACATTGACCGCCATCACCACCAAGAACAACATCAACCCTGGCCAAATCACCAAACTCGGCTGAACCAGTATCAAACGTGTACCTTCACGAATCATCGTGCCCAATGATGCATCAGGCGCTTGCACGCCCACCCCTAAAAAAGATAAGCCCGCCTCACCAATCATCACGGCTGCCAAACCAAAGCTTGCTTCCACCAAAAGAGGTGCCGCAATATTGGGCAACAAATGACGCAATGTAATATACAAAAAAGACACCCCATTGGCTAAGGCCGCTTCAATATAAGCCGCTGATTTTAGAGATAACACCTGCACCCTACTCAAGCGTGCAAATCCAACCCAACCCACGACCACCAGCGCCAAAATAAGATTCTCCACACCGGGGCCAAGCATCGCAGCCAAAGCAATGGCTAATAATATACCAGGAAAGGAGAGCACCACATCAGCAATTCGCATCAATACAATATCCAACCAGCCACCATACCAACCAGCCAAAACACCAATCGTAATACCCAACACGCCACCCAATAAAACGACGGTAACACCCACAAATATGGAGAGCTGAAGACCTTCTGCCAAGCGAGACAACACATCTCTCCCTAAATTATCGCAGCCCAAAAGATGCTCAGAACTACTTCCAGCCAATACTAAATCCAAATCCACAACATGCCCGTCTACGCCTAACAACATCGAAGTTAGAAGCACCAGAACAGGCAATGCAAAACAAATCGACACAAATATGCTGGTTCTCTTAAACATCTGCGCAGTATCTATGAATTATTACAGCATATCCAATAGGCCTTGCACTCACTAAAAAAATATCAGAGTGAAATTCTCTCATCTGGCTGGTTCCTTCTCTCAACTACCACTCAATCGTTAGACCTTCTTGAGCTAGAAGGTATTCAGGATCACCGTCTTTTCTAGGGTTCCGCGTCAATGCTTCTGCAAATACAGCTTCCAAAGCATCATCACTACGCGTTGGTTCATGGTGGGTGCAGTACAATTTACCAACACCAGTTTCGCGCGCCATTGCCATACCTGTGTCATAGGTTCCATGCCCCCAACCTTTTTTAGCGGGATATTCTTCAGGGGTATAAGAGGCATCTGAAATCATCACGTCCACACCTTGAATGGCATCAATGATACTCTGGTTCTTTTGATCAATCAGCGTTTGATACTCGTCATACTCCTCATCTTCTGGCATATAAATATTGCTTGCAGGCTCATGGTCGCCTGTAAAAAACATGGATTTACCATTACAATCAATGCGATAACCAAAATTAACCACAGGATGATTCATCAAGACGGGCGTAATCACCGCATCCCCTATTTGAACCTTTTGCGATTCCATTAAGGACTGGTAAGCAATATCCGCTTTAAGCTCAGCTTCTCGAATAGGGAAAAAACGGTATTGCAACTGCGTGGTTAAAATCTCACTGATACCTTTTTGTGATATGGGATCGGATGCACCATAAATATTAACCTGATTGCCAGGCACAAAAAATGGAATAAAGAATGGTAACCCTTGAATATGATCCCAGTGTGTATGGGTGTTGAAAATATGAGCTTGCAGTGGAAATTCTGGAAACAAACTTTGCGATAATGGGAAAATGCCCGTTCCTGCATCTAAAATAATCAGTGTGTCATCATCAGGGCGTACTTCAATACACGTCGTATTACCACCATAACGCACAGTGTTCGGCCCAGGCGATGGAAT
The DNA here is from genome assembly GCA_913055645.1 of uncultured Pseudomonadota bacterium. Lineage (GTDB taxonomy): Bacteria > Pseudomonadota > Zetaproteobacteria > Mariprofundales > Mariprofundaceae. The sequence continues at coordinate 11,886 of CAJXLC010000021.1, forward strand.
GGAGCCGCGCACACCCCAAAAGCGTATCTTCATATGATGCCCCTCTTACCAACCATTTACATATTAATAAAAGCATCCGCTTTTTCTTTTTCAATGGCCAAATCACCCAATCGTTCAAGCATTTCTTTCATATTAACACCAAACCTTTGAACAATATAATAGGGCAATTCCTCAATAATCGTATTACCACCGCTGCCAAATTCAGCCTGCTTACTAATTTGATTCGCAACAAAAATACAGTCACCCAAAGGTGAGCTTATACCTTGATGATGTGTTTGAATACAAGTAACAAGCTCATTGGGAAGCTCCCATTTCTCTGCCAGCATACCACCCACTTGCGCATGATCAGCACCAATCACTCGCAACTCGGCAATATGTAATGATTCTTTATTGATGGCGGCTTCTTTGACCGCTTGCGCAAATAAATCAGTCTCAAACTGTGCCAATACGGCTTTTCCAAAATCATGTAATAACGCAGCAACAAACACATCTGTCGCATCGGTTTTAACATCGAACTTTTTGGCAATATGCTGAGCAATCGATGCTGTGGTTAATGAATGCAATAAAAACTCATGGGTACTAAAACAATCCATTTTTTTGCGCGGCAAAGAATCAACCGTGGCAATACTAAGCGCAAGATTCTTGACAGTATTCAAGCCCAAATAAACCAAAGCATGACGCACAGAGGAAACACTTCGTGCCAATGAAAAGAATGCCGAGTTTACCAATTTTAATAGTTTCATCGTAATTACAGGGTCGTGCTCAATCACTTGCACCAAATCTTTGGGTGCACAATTCATATCTGCTGAAAGCTCAATAATGCGATGAACGCTTTTAGGAAAGGGTGGCATTTGATCTACTATGCCCATCAGTTTGTTTTGTAGGTCGTCATTCATAAATAACCTATTAGCAAGAATAATACCGCTTGCTGACTGCTTTTGCGCTGGCATGATACCACCATGGTCGACAAACAAATGAATCCTAAATTATGGTTAAAAGAACATGGCGATTATCTCTTCCGCTATGCTTTATCTCGCTTACACGATACGGAATTAGCAAGCGATATGGTGCAAGAAACACTCTTGGCAGCATGGCGAGGACATGAGCGTTTTAAAGGTGATTCAACACTGCGAACATGGTTGGTCGGCATCATGAAACACAAAATTATTGACCATATTCGCAAAGAAATACGTCACCGAGACATATCCGATAGATTGGAACATGATCCAACCTCCACGTATTTCTCTGAAAATGGAAGCTGGCAAGACTCACCATCGGCTTGGCGTGATAATCCAGAAGCTTTATGGGATAATCAAGAGTTTCGCCAAGTTTTACAAGAATGTTTGTCGCATTTACCTGAAAAACAACGCAACGTTTTTGAGATGCGTGAACTCACTGGCGATGATAGTGAAACCATATGTAATGCTTATGATATTACGCCGACTCACCTGCATGTACTGATGCACCGTGCTAGGCTTGCCCTGCAAACATGTCTGCATAAGCATTGGTTTGGAGGTCATACGAAATCATGAAACACGCCTGTAAACGCGTTAGCCAACTAACATCAGATAGTTTTGAACGCGAATTATCTCTAACAGAAAAAATGCAACTTAAATTGCATTTTGCGATGTGTAGCCTGTGCCGTAATTATCATCAACGTTTGGCAACGATGGCGGGCATTTTCGAACAAATGCGTGAACATGACCTTAACCAAGATATTCAGCTACCCATTGAAGACAAGCAGCGTATTCAATCCGTGTTGGAAAAAGAGAAATAAACACACACTCTCTCTACGTAATACGGTGAAGCATTAGCCGTGTTGCAACAGTTCGACTACTGCATTTGGCAAGTTCAAAACCTTTATCTCATCGTGTAAATGTCGTTTTGTTAGTGGTATTTCATCCAAAAAACCTTGTTTACCATCGCGGTATGCCAAACGCGCAAAAATGCCTATGGCTTTGATATGCCGTTGAAAAGCGGTTAAACGTAATGATTCATGCCAGTCATCAAAACCAGCAAAATATGCTTTCAATGCACTGGGCAATGCTGAGAAAAAGTATGCACTCCATTCGAGACGCAATGATTCAGGATAATCTTGATAACAATCATATAACAATGATGCCAAGTCATAGGTGATCGGCCCTAGAACAGCATCCTGAAAATCAATAATACCAAGTGGTAGACCATGCTCAGGAACCATCAAGTTTCGAGAGTGATAATCCAAATGAACTGCAGCTTGTGGCAGTGCGTGCAAACGTTGTAAAGACGGTAATAACTCAGCATGAAACAATGCACGTTCAGACTCCGTTGGCACATAATCCATCACCTTGGGAAAATACCAATCCAAATAAAGGTTACACTCACGCTGCATGCGTGCCACATCAAAAATTGGTAACTCAAAGTTTGCTTGAGCAGCCTGTAATACATGCAATTGTCGCAAAGCATCTTGAAAAAGAGGTGTGACATCACCTCCTTGTTGTAAGTGAACAGCCCAAGTATCATCACCAAAATCTTGCAACAGCAAGAAGCCTTGTTGCTTATCTTCTGCTATTAAATCCGGCACATGTAACTGTGCATGCTGAAACCATGCTCTAACCCTTAAAAAAGGCGAGCAATCTTCTTTTTCAGGCGGGGCATCCATCAATACCCAACTCGTATCATCTGCATAAACGCGAAAATAACGGCGAAAGGATGCATCGCCAGCCAACAAACGAACATCAAAGCTTACATCCAACACCTCATGCAACCATTGTGTTGCCTGCTTTAACCGCGCATCACTCATATTAACTAGCCTTCAATATCAACGCTGTAATATTCAAGGATTTTTTAACTGTAATTTTTGCTTTATTCGCAGCTTCTTTTGAATCATAACCCGTGATATAAACACGATACCAAACACCTAAACTGGGTAGTTCAACACGGCGAACTGATGGTGAAAAACCTCGTTTCATCAATTTTGGCAACAATGCATCTGCATCTGCCCGCTGTTGAAAAGAACCAACCTGTAATATAAACCCCTGCGTAGATTTACTCGCATGCGCATGAATCACTTTGGGCGCTAATTTCGGAGCAACGAGCGTAACATCTTTTTGTGGTGATTGACGCATTTCTTGCTTAATCATCTTACGCATATCAGCAGTTGAAGCTGATGGCTCATGGCTATCTGGCACCGCCTGTCTCTGCATATTTTTTGCAGGTGTGTTTTCAGCATGTAATGGAGAAGGTTTCACCGATTGATGCGGTAACTCATTATAAAAGGTTAAATCGCCCACCTGGGTTGTTGAAACGTCAGGCTTTACCTTTTTTTGCTTCGCAGCCTCTTGACGTAGCACCTTCATTTCATCTCGCTGCTCTTTCAATAGCTTTTCCAAGCGTGCTTTATCTTCTCCTGCGGCTGTTTCAATGCCTTGCTTTTGCCCCAACCAGAACCCACCTATAAAGGTTCCTAACACAAGCAATACTGATAACACGGTTAACAGCATCGTTTTTGTGCGCGTCAATGGTTTCTCCACTTCTTCTTGCGCTACCTCAATTTGAGCAAAATCTTGTGCAGGCATTACATTGCCTTGGGTGCTGATACACCCAATAAACCAAGCGCATTTTTAATCACTTGTGCCGTTGCTCGTAGTAAAAGCAAACGTGCTTGCATCAACGCTTCTTCCACACCAATCACACGGTTGTGATGATAAAAACTATGAAATGCGGCAGCCAATTGCATGATATACGTCGCAATACGATAAGGCTCTCGACGCTGTGCTGCTGTGTCCAACATTTCAGGGTATGACAATAGCATTTTTATAAGTTTCTGCGCTTCATCGCTGCTAAGCAATGATGCATTCACAGCCTCGGCATCTTGCAGTGAAACTCCTTCTTCTTCAGCCTTGCGCAGCACCGCACAAATACGCGCATGAGCATATTGCACATAATATACAGGGTTCTCTGCATCTTTTTGTTTGGCTGCTTCGAGGTCAAAATCAAATTGGCTTTCAATACGCCGTGTCATAAAATTAAAACGTACCGCATCTTTGCCCACTTCTTCCACAACTTCGCTTAAGGTTACAAACGTACCCGCACGCTTGGACATTTTAAAAGGCACGCCATCACGGGTAAGGTTTACCATCTGTACCAGCAACACTTCAGGTTGTTTTTCAATCCCTGTAAGTGCCTTCATCGCAGATTGCACACGTGTTATATAACCACCATGATCAGCACCCCAAATATCAATCATGTGCTTAAAACCACGATGGTATTTATCATCATGATACGCAATATCAGCAGCAAAATACGTGGCTGTGCCATCTTGTTTTTGCAATGGTCTATCCACGTCATCACCAAAATCTGTTGTACGAAACAAACGCTGTTGCATGGGTTTGTAATCAGATACTTCTTTACCCTTAGGTGGTGGCAAGGTGCCTGTATAAATTAAACCATCATTCTCCAATGTTTGAATCAATTGCTCAACTTTACCTGACTCATGCAATGTTTTTTCTGAAAAATATTGGTCAAAGGTAATGCCGATATCATGTAAATCACTACGAATCATTGCCATATTGGCAGACACAGCCAACACACCAATTTCATTGATGCGAGATACCTCATCCATAGCTTTAAAGCTATCAAAGTCTTTATCTGCAAGAATTTCTTTGGCAATTTCGATGATATAATCGCCGGGATATGCAGAATCAGGAAAACTAATATTGATGCCTTGCAACTCTTGCATACGCAACCAAACAGAGTTCGCCAATACGCCAATTTGTGTGCCTGCATCATTGATATAATACTCTTTATGCACTTGATAGCCGCGCGCATTAAGCAAATTCGCCAAAGCATCACCAACCACAGCCCCTCGACCATGACCAACATGCATGGGGCCTGTCGGGTTAGCCGATACAAACTCAAGGTTTACAGGTTCACCTTGGCTATTATCCACACATCCATAAGCTACGCCTTGGCTAAGAATCGTTTTCAAAACATCCGCTTCACCACCTGCTTGAAGTTTGATGTTGATAAAACCAGGACCTGCAATGTCTGTTTTTTCAACTTGCTCTGGCCATTGCACTGTTTGCAAAAGAAGTTCAGCAACTTGGCGCGGACTCTTCTTGAGCACTCCTGCCAAAGGCATTGCTACATTGGCGGCATAATCACCATGCTCTTTTATTTTAGGGCGCGATAGTTTCACCAATACCTGTTTTGCATCAGGAATATCTTGTAACAATGTCTCTACTGCACACTGTAATGCCATCTCCAAAGCTTGCTTCACAAAGCCTCCACATTCACACTTTCAACCAAATTCATATATCCCGCATCTTATCGTCTTCTGCCTAACATGAAACAGTTGAACACTTGTAACTATTCAGCTCAACGTTTAGCTACAAGATACTTTATCACTAATGCTGGCAGCTAGGGCAATAAAAACTACTACGTCCTGCTTGGGTTATCTTGCGAATTTTTACACCACAACGCATGCAAGACTCCCCTTCTCGTCCATAAACATGAAAGGTATGTGCAAAATAGCCAGGCTTACCATCCACCTGCACAAAATCACTGATACTACTACCACCAGCCTGTATCGCCGCTGCCAAGGTTGTTTTAATCGCTGTCACCAACATGCTTAACCGTTTTTGAGAAATCCGACCTGCCGCACGGGCAGGATGAATACCTGCTAAAAAAAGTGATTCTGCAGCATAAATATTACCTACACCAACCACCACATGGGCATCCATAATCATGTTTTTAATCGGGGCTTTACGACCACGGCAATGTGATAACAACTCGGCAACATCAAAAGCATCACGCAAGGGTTCAACACCCAAGTGTTTAAACCACGCATGTTGCGACCAATCAGCCGTAGACAGTAAACCAGCAAACCCAAAACGACGTGCATCGCGATAACGCAAACTACTGCCATCATCAAAATCAAAGCGTACATGCTCATGTTTCTCACCTGACATAGCCTTAGGCAAGACATGAAACTGCCCCGTCATGCCCAAGTGCCAAACAAGGGTTTTGGGTGATTGATCATCACTGTAAAAATCAAATAATAAGTATTTAGAGCGGCGGCGAATGGCTTGTAACTTATACGCAGTCAGCAATGAAAAATCAGGTAGTGGGTAACGCAAATCAGCGCGAAATGCCTTGGCAGACACAACCTTTTTTCCAAGCAATAAAGATGCAAGCCCTGTTCGCACCACCTCAACTTCAGGTAATTCAGGCATACGCTAAAGCTATCTCTCTCACATCATAACACCACCCATATCATGCAATGACTTGCGAGAAAGCCTGCTTGCATCCATACTTAACAACCATGAACACATTCAACGAAGAACCATTGCAAGACATCGATGGTCGCACCTACCCAATCTTAGCGGTTCTCTTCCCCGATGAGTTGCATTTTTTTCGTTCTATTGCCATTCCTATTGAAATAGCAGCCAATGTTGCGGTTATTACTGAAGGGCAACATGTGCAATATTTATATTTGATAAAATCAGGTGTTTTACGCGTCAACAAACGCCATGATGACACTATTTTTGAAATTGGTTCCATTACCCCGGGCGAAGTTTTTGGTGAAGCATCCATTTTGTACGATGCGCCAGCGGGTGCGGATGTCCGTACGGTTGAACCATGTGAATTATATCAAATACCTATCGAACAAGTCACTGACATGCTCAATTCCAACGAGCGTTTTATGCGCTCTTTCACACAACTTGCCGAGCGTCGTTCGGCCGCCAGTGCCTTGGCTGTAAATCCAATCTTTAGCACATTACCACAAGCTGTTCGTGAAATTATTTTATACAATGGTCAATTTATATCCCTTGAACCAGGCAAGGTACTTTTTCACGAGGGTGATACTGATACACGCTTTATGTTTATCGTATTGGGAGGTGATGCCGAAGTCTCCATGCAACACCCTCAGGATAAGAATAAAAAGGTCGTTTTCGCGCGCCTTTCATCAGGTGATGAAGTCGGTGAGATTTCTGTAATTACTGAAAAAGCACATGCTGCGACTGTCTCAGCCATTACACCTTTACGGTTGCTGATGATAAACAATGATTCTGTGCAAGCTTGGCGCAACCGATACTCTGATTTTGGTTATGCTTTATATGCGTGTGTACAACATAAGTTACACCATAGCTTAAATTCCTTACGCGGCATTATGAATGAGGAAGATGCACATGCCATTACTACGGGAACACTTCCACCACACAAAAAAATCGAACATCCTTAGCCCTGATAACTGCTCGCCGATACAGCAATTCTTTCGGCTAAACTACGCACTGCCATAGATAAGAAATTGGTTAAATCTGAGCCTTGCTGATAATTCGCCGAGTGTAAATTCGATACACGTCCATCGGCGACAAATTGAAAAGCATTGCCCCATTTTTCCGTATGCCGTTGATCATATACCGCAATAGGGATGCCACCATGTTGTTTAATCAATGAAAAACACGGAATATCAGTATAACCATCACCTACAAATACCATTTGATTCAATGGGATACGCACTTGATCGGCAGGCACTCGCTTATTCACCGCAAAAGGCTCTCCTCGCGATTCTTTACCAACAATACCTTTCTGAACCTGAAAGATATAACGTGTTTTATCTGTAAAGCTGATAATTTTACGCGGAGTTTGTGCATTGCCCTGCTCATCATAATGAAATTCCGATGCCCAAATGTCAGTAAATTCATGAGCAACACGCATATGCCTCAAAACATCACCAATGCCACTACTGATAAGGTAAAATTCTAGCGTTACACGCGGATTCGCCTCTTTCACCACCCCTCTCAAATGTGGAAAGACATCTTCAACACCTTCAAACAACGGCAGTTTTTCACCCCACTTTGCAAGTGTTTGTTGGGTAAGAGAGCTAATATCCCCCTGCTTTGCAGCAGCAATCATATGCGTTAAATAAGCGGGTACAGGATCCCAGTCTTCGCTCATCATAACGCCCACTTGCTTCCAAAAACCTTCCAAATCTTTTAAGCCTGCATGCTTAAGAAATCCTGTGGTGCTATCAGGACCCAAGGTATCATCAAAATCAAAAACAACTGCAATTCTTTCTTGCATTACCCTCTCCCTTTTACCACAAAAATCATGTCAATTTATCAGGCATTTGTATTTCATCGGCTTCAACATACACACATGCTGGGTAAACAGGGCCAACATCAACAATCATCCATTGTCCACCACGTTTGCCCAATTCAACATCCAACACATCACCTTCACATAAATATGAAATAATTTCCAAAGGAAGGCTAACAGGACCAATCAATTTATCCTGATTATCAAAGCCCATAAACACATGCTTGGCATCCATATCAATCGAATCAATACGCGCATGCCCTTCAACAAATTCCTCAAAACGTTTGCCTCGCAAGCGTGGTGAAACGCCGCCTCCCAAACGTACAAAATATAACAACAAATGCGCAACTTTGGTGGCGCGTGATGACTCAGAAACAACATCATCTAAAACATCAACAAAAGTCTCATATGTCATATCATCCAACCATGCTTTGTCATGCATAAAGTCAACCCAAGCCCGCAACACTTTCGAAAATGATTCCACTCCCAAACTATCGATGGCAGGCTCACGCAATAGATACCAACCAAGAAAATCTCTGACATGCCCAGCATCAATCTGTGACAATAACAAGCCGCCCAGCTCTGCTGTGCGTTCCATGTCCCCTTCAAATAACTTCTCTATATAACCTTCTAAAGCAGCTTCCCACTCATCCAATGAGACCTCATCCATCTCCATTTCATCTTGGAATAAGTCCGAATAATACAATAAATAATCTGCAAACATCTCCATGCAAATTTCCGCATCATTTGTTTTCAACACATCTTGACGATCAAGACTCATCACAAATTGATCCATTGCCTCTTGCATTTTTATATCCGCATTTTCCCCCACTTATTTCTCTCCAAGAATAAATGTCGCAAGCTGTTTTAATTCTTTGTCAGTCACATCAACCTTAGCCATCTTTGACAGGCTACCATTCGTTGCCGTACGTAATTGAGAAATCATTTCTTTCACTGTTATTGGAAGCTTGGTTTTCTGATTTACCTTCAATCCCCCCAATCCCGACTTATTACCCTTGCTATCGTCTGTTGTATGACACGCAGAACACTTCACAAGCCAAATTTTTGCCCCCACAGCTTTAAATTTATCAGTCGTACTGCCACCAGAAGCCTGTAGTTTTTTTACTTTCCGCTTGGATATTTGACGATATTTTTCTGGCACATTCATTTCATTATCCGTGAAATGCGTGATACCACCTGCATCCTTCCACTGATAAACCTCTACTGCATAGCTCGCATTTATAGTGCAGCATACCATCAATAAAGCCCCCATTATAAATGGTAACATGACAACCTCCTTTGATTACATTTTAAATACCGTGGTGTATTTTTAGGTGTACACCTTGTCGTAGGTGTACCTCAAAGCTATCGTTGCGTAAACTTTAGCATAGAATAATTTATTTGGCTTCTAGGAAGTCTGACGGACTCCTCGGAAACTACAGTCAAACAATAACACAGGAGAGTATGATGCAAATCAATTCAACAAGCATTCGCGTAGGTCATGTCCTAGAAGTGGATAATATCTTATGGCGCGTTATGAAAACCCAACATGTGACACCGGGTAAAGGTGTAGCTTGTATGCAAGTTGAAATGCGTAATATTGAAACTGGTAATAAAACCAACAAGCGTTTCAATTCAACAGAACGCGTTGAACGCGCCGTATTATCACAAGTGAAAATGCAATATCTCTATTGCGATGGTGATAATTACCATTTCATGAATACTGAAACCTATGATCAAATCACATTGACCAAAGACATGTTAGAAAATGCACTGCCATACCTATTACCAGAAATGGAAGTTGTTGTGGAATTTCATGAAGAGCGGCCACTAAATGTTCAAATGCCTAAAACCGTTATTCTCGAGCTAGTAGAGTGCGATGCGGCTATCAAAGGGCAAACAGCAACCAGCTCATACAAACCTGGTAAACTTGAAACAGGTGCCTCTATTATGGTTCCTCCATTTGTTGAATCTGGCATCAAGATTAAAGTGAATACTGATAACGGTGAGTATATCGAACGCGCATGAAACGATTTTCGCACGTTTGGATTATCGTTGTTAGCGTATGTGTATTCATCTCCCCTGCATGGGGAGGTGAGTCCAAATTATCACTAACCGATGTCTTACACATGGTATTAAACAATCATCCTGATTTGGCATTGGCTCGTGTTCAAGAACGCAGTTTGCACATTGAAGCCCAGAATATTGAAGGCATGTTAGATCCGAGAGTTTCTTTGGCTGCTAGCTTGGCAGATGAGACAACACCAACAACTAGTCCTTTTGCTCCATCAGGAAATAACACCAGCCTTCTCACAGGTAGTATCACAAAGCTTCTGAGTAATGGTTCAACATTAACAGGAAACTTTAACTATAACCGTTCAAAGCTCAGCTATCCAAGCAGTGTGCCTACCGTCTTTCAAGCCACCATTAACCCGACCTATCAACAACAAATTAATTTGATTTATCGCTATCCACTGTTGCGTGGACGCGGAAACCCTACCTACAATGAGCGACTAACCAGCAATCAATACAATGAAGAGGCTGCACGCTGGAGTGTTGCCATACAACAAGAACAACTCGCAGCGCAAGCCATTCGTCTTTATTACCAGATTGCATCCAATGTTATTGCCAAAGAACTTGCTAAAGAAACCGTGAAACGAGCCAAAAAACTACTGGCTTACCAGAAGAAACGTCAACAATTTGGGCTTATTGAAGAAACCGACCGTCGCCAAGCAGAAGCCTTGCTTACCAGCCGAAAAATGGACTATGCCAATGCTAAAGCAACGCTTAACAATAGCATCACCGCTCTTAATCGTTTGATGATACGTGATGCCAATCAACCCATTCAAACCGATATTCATCATATCTCCAGCAGTCTTGAAATAGAGCCTATGCAGACATGGTTGCAGCAAGCCAAACAGCAACGTCCTGTATTTCGCATGTTAGATGCCCAACAAGCATCCAATAATGCCACACTAGCTCTGAACCATAACCAGCATGAAACACAGGTGGATTTGATTGCTCAAGTCGGTAGTCGCGCATTATCTGGCTCAGCAGGCTACACCTTGGGTCAAGGCTTCACCCTTAATGACCGCTTTATATCTATTGGCATTGAATTAAACGATACATTGGATGGGAACAGTACCAAATCAGCGATTCTAAAAACTGAATTAGAGCGTGAGCGCATTCAATTGCAACGCCAGCAAGCCATCGAAAGCACCAAAACTGAATTAAGCACAGCTCTCACATCCTATCAAAATGGTAAAATGATGAAAGCATCTTCCAAGCTACATGAAGCAGCTGAAAAAATAAAATTCACAACAGAGTTAAAGCGTTATCGTGATGGTCGCTCTGATACTGCCACGCTTATCCAATTTGAAGGTGATTTGCGTAATGCAGAACTGCAAGCTGCATTACAAGATATTCAAATTCAACTTGCAAAACAACAGATTGCATTGGCAACAGGTAAGCTTCTACAAAACTTGAGCCCTGCACCATGACATCACTTATTGCCTTTTTTGTACGGCGTGGTTTGGTCGTCAATCTACTGTCTCTAATGTTACTTTTTGGCGGTGTTTTCGCAGCTACGCATATTCAACGTGAAGCTTTCCCCAGTGTTAACTTTGATGTTATCGCTGTTTCAGCAGTATATCCAGGCACATCCCCAAGTGAAATAGAAAACCTTCTTCTCACACCCATTGAACGTGAATTAAAAGGTATTGATGGCATTGACACCATTTATTCCACTGCCTATGCAGGGAGCATGCAAATCACCATACGCGTTGATCCAAACTATAAGGATCGTTCGCGTTTAGTTTCTGATATTCAACAAGGGATTAATCGCACCTCTTTGCCTGCGGACCTACCCAGTGACCCTATCATTTCTGAGATTAAATCCGAACAAGCCCCCGTGTTAAGCTTTACTGTTTTTGGTGATGTTTCACCCCTTAAATTGAAACATATTAGCACACAAATTAAGGATGATGTTCTCAACCTTGATGGTGTATCGCACGTCTTTATTCAAGGTGATTTAAAAGAAGAAATCCGCATTACCTTAGACCCTGAACGCATGCGTCTAAATCGTATTGCCATCAATGATGTTATTCGCCTGATTCAAGGTTGGAATATCAATGCCCCCGGCGGTCGCCTGAAAAGCCCAGAAGGGCAACGCATTATTCGTATCACAGGCGAATTTAGCTCAGCTAAAGATGCTGGTAATCTAGTTCTACGTTCCAATGACCGTGGTCAGAAGCTTTATTTAAAAGATATCGCCCATATCGAAAGTACTTTGGAGCGTCCGCGCCGTATTGTTGCAGCGCAAGGCAAACCAGCTGTCAATATGATTGTGATGAAAAAAGGTGATGAAGACATTATATCACTGGTCGATCGTGTCAGAAGTTATTTAGATACGATCCCAGAACATTATCATATGGAAGTTCGCACCTACCATGACCTATCCATTGTTACACGTCTTCGGTTGGGTGTATTAACCAGTAACGGAGCCATTGGATTAGCGCTTGTCATGCTTACACTATTACTTTTTCTTCGTCCTGCCGTAGCTTTAACAACAGCTTGGGGTTTGCCTATTATATTCTTCTCAGGTCTAGCTTTGTTATATTTCTCTGGTGTAACACTGAATCTTTTAACCATGTTTGGTTTTATCATGGTGCTAGGTCTCATGGTCGATGATGCCATTATTATTGGCGAGAATGCCACCTGGCATATGGAGCGCGGACTCCCTCCCGAACAGGCCGCTATTAAAGGTACTACCGAGCTTGCAGGACCTGTTACGGCAACTGTGCTCACCACCATCGTGGCATTTTTGCCGCTAATGTACATGGATGGGATTATTGGCAAGTTTATCTATTCCATTCCTGTGGTTGTGATTGTTTTATTAAGCTTTTCACTGCTTGAAGCCTTATTTATTCTTCCCAATCATATTCGAGATGTTGCTCGCGCTGATGTCCACCCTAGGGAAAGAGTGATTTTCAACTGGGTTAACAATATTTATGGTAAAGTTCTAAAAGCTGCCGTCAAAGTACGTTACCTGACCATTTTACTCACCATGTTGGCATTGGCGGCAACAGGTTTGCTTGCCAGCCATATGAAATTTCAACTGTTTCCATCAGGTGCTGAAAGTGAATTTTATCTGCGCGTTAATGCACCCATTGGCACAACCCTAGAAAGCACCTTTGAAAAGCTTGTTAAACTGGACAAAATAGTCCGCTCTAAGATTGACCCTGCATTGCTTGAAACCACCACACTTGTTGCTGGTGAAAACAGTGCCGACCAACGTGAATCTTTAAAACAAGTTGGCGACCGTTTCGGATTTCTACGCGTTATCCTTACCCCATTCACAGAACGCAAGGTATCTGCTTATGATGTGATGGCTGATATCGAAAACGTGATTCCACAGCAATTCCCTGAATTGGGCATAAGTTTTGCAATGCAATCATCAGGACCTCCAGTTGGACGCGCCTTACAGGTTGAAATAAGTGGTTCAGATTTCACCACAAAAGAACGTGTTGCCAAACGACTTGAAGCATTACTACACACAATTCCTGGTGCAACAGCCATTGAAAGTGATTTACAACCAGGACAAAAAGAGTTGCATATTGTCTTGGATCGAGCCAAAGCAGCATATGCAGGCATTGATTTACGCACAGCAGCCTTACATATCAAAGCCGCCTTTGATGGTGTTCGTGTCTCTACCTTAAAACATGGCAAAGAAGAAATAGATATCACCATTCGTTATCCCGAAAGCGCACAGCGTGATATCAAAACACTGATGCAACTGGAAATCCCCAATCAACATAATGGGCTTATCCCTCTTTTCCGCATCGCACATGTCGAAGAAACAGCAGGTAGTAGCAGTATTCGACACAAAAACGGAAATCATATTATTAATGTTTCGGCAGAAGTAGACTTAAAACGCATAACATCCAAAGAATTAAATGCACAAGTTCAAGACCGTCAGGCTGAATGGCTGGGTGATGATGCAGAGCGGGTCCATTATCATTTAGGCGGTGAACAAGAACGTAGTAAAGAATCCGTACAAGGGTTAATTTTCAGTTTTATTTTCGCGTTAGTCGGCATTTTTATCATTCTCGCCATTCAATTCAATCGCGTCAGCTATCCGTTCTTGGTCATGCTGGCAATTCCCTTTGGTGCTATTGGTATTGTCATTGGTTTCTTTGTTCATGGGCAACCTATTTCTTTTATGGCGATGATGGGATTTGTGGCACTCACAGGTGTTGTGGTGAATGCATCCTTGGTGCTGGCAGTATTTATTCAACGTGAGCTTGAGCAGGGTAAACCTTGGCGTGAAGCTATTATTGCCAGTGGTAAACGTCGTTTAAGAGCTGTTTTACTTACCACAATCACCACCGTAGTTGGGCTTTTACCAACCGCCTATGGCTGGGGTGGCTTTGACCCTTTTGTTGCTCCCATGGCATTGGCATTATCTTGGGGTTTACTCTTCTCCACCTTCATTACCCTATTTTCTATTCCCGCTGCCCTGGGCATAGGCATGGATGTCAAACAGCTATTTACACGCAACCCCAAAGCTGAAAAATAAAACAACCAACATAAATATATTTTAATTTGAAATTCACAGTCTCATCACATTGAGCCTGTAGACTTCGTGTTGTCTGGTGTCGCCCTCCCCCCTCCCTCCCTTAGACACCAGACGAAAGATTTAAAAGGCTCCGCATTGCGGGGTCTTTTTTTTACCCCAAAATAGAAAAATAAACCAATCAACATAAATATAATTTAATTTGAAATTCACAGTCTCATCACATTGAGCCTGTAGACTTCGTGCTGTCTGGTGTCGCCCTCCTCCCCTCCCTTAGACATCAGACGACAAATTTAAAAGGCTCCGCATCGCGGAGCCTTTTTTTTATTCAAGTATATGTATTATCTCGGGAAGAGGGCGTTAAGCACGCGCCATATGAACCACAAACCAACCAATCGCTACAGCAACAATCCCCATAACACGTAGGGATGCAGGTGGAATATCTGGCAATTTACGCAACATTTCAACCATCTGATTAGGAAAGAGCGCGTAAAGCGCTCCTTCCAAGAGTATCACCAAACCAAAGGCTGCCCATAAATCTTGCATAAAATCTTAAGTTTATTTTCTAGATTGCTCAAAGAATTGAAAAAATTCCGATGTTGGCGAAATAACCAAGCGTGAACCTTCACCAATCGACTTCTTGTACGATTCAAGTGAGCGTGAAAAAGCGTAGAATTTCGGATCGCGTTGATATGCTTTAGCATATACCTTGGTTACTTCTGCATCTGCATGACCACGAATAATTTGAGATTTTTTATAAGCTTCTGCCAACAGTACCTTACGCTTTTTTTCCGCTTCCGCGCGAATTTCTTTGGCTGCTTCTGAACCTTCAGAACGATATTCTTTGGCAATACGTTGACGTTCAGCCTTCATCCTATCAAACACCTTTTCTGAGTTTGCTTTTGGTAAATCAGCACGCTTAATACGTAGATCCACAATCCGAATACCCAAACTACGCACATCTTTGTCGGCACGGTCACGAATACTTATCATCAACTCACGGCGTAAATTCTCATCTTCGCCACCAGATACAATCTCATTCAATGTGTGTTGACCCAATACTTCACGCACTTTACCACGCACCACATCTTGCATACGAGCTGCCACACCTAATTGTGTACGAGCCACTTGGAAAACCAATAACGGATTAACAATTTTCCAGCGCGTATAATTATCTACTTCAATGGTTTTTTTGTCTTTGGTAATCACTTCATTGGGCAAAGCATCGCTAACCAACAAGCGTTTATCAAAAAACTGTACCGTCTGCCAAGGCAATTTGAAATGCAACCCTGCTCCTTCTTGCACATCTTTAGCTTGTCCAAATTGCAGAACCAATGCCTGTTTCCGCTCATCTACATTAAATGCAGACATACCAATCAATACAACAATCGCACCTACAATAATACCGAATACTGTTTGTTTTGGACTCATTACTTCACCTCCACTTTACTGGATGCTCGATTCAAGGGTAAATATGGCAACACACTACCTGCCACCTTACTATCAATAACCACCTTATCCGCTTTCGCCAAGACTTCTTCCATAGTTTCTAAATACATGCGTTTACGCGTTACATTTGGAGCAAGTTTATAAGCATCTAAAATACTGTTAAAACGATTTGCCTCACCTTGTGCTCGATCCACAGCTTCTTTTTCATAAGCCTCCGCATCTAAGACCATCTTCTTAGCCTCACCACGGGCTTTAGGGATAATGTCATTGGCATAAGCTTGCGCTTCATTCTTAGCACGTTCTCTATCTTCTTTTGCTGACTGAACATCCTTAAATTCATGTTCCACAGCCGTTGGCGGTTTCACATCTTGCAAGTTCACACTGGTAACAGAAATCCCTGCTTTATAGCCATCCAAGACTGATTGAATCAAGGTCTGTGTTTCAATTTCTACTTCAGCCTTTTTGGTCGTTAGAACATCATCAATCATAGTGCGCCCAATAATTTCACGAATCGCCGATTCAGAAGCATCACGCACTGTTTTTTCAGGCGCATCAATATTAAACATATAATTATCTACAGACTTAATTTTATATTGAACAATAAATGAAATATCAACGATATTTTCATCTTGTGTTAGCATCAATGATTCATGTGTACGCTGGCGACGACGACCATCACCCATATCACGCACACCAATCACCAAACGTTGCACACGTGTCACTGGTAATTTTTCAACCGTTTCAATCGGGTAAGGAAAATGCCAACGTAAACCAGGACCTTTGGTTGCCACATGTTTACCAAATTGCAAGACAACAGCTTCTTCATCGGCTGCCACAGTATAAACACCCGATGCACCCCAAAGTAAAAATGCCACTGCAACTATTCCTATGAAGGCACCACTGCTTAAATTCGGTGTGCCATTACTGCCACCACCTGAACCACCAAACAAACCACCAAAGCGTTGCTGTAAACGTTTTATCACTTCATCAAGATCGGGCGGAGTTTGATTTGAGCCGCCACCAGAAGGCTTCTTTCCCCATGGGTTGTTATCATTATTTTGGTTTTGACTCCAGGGCATACAATCCTCCACGTTTTATCATACATCAATTGCAATCTGCGCAGTGTAGCATCTGATTTGAGCAATGCACCATTGCCAATCATTCCAAGAACCAATATGCCTAAAAAACGCTGATGCTAGACCTCAATATTACAAAGTAGATATGCCTTACTCTCTTTCAATGCTAACCTTGCTCGCATGCCAATTTTATTTCGCTGGATGTTCTATGGATGCCTAAATCGTGCGGTAGGTACGATGTTGGCACTTTTAGCTATTTTTTTGATTATCGAAATATTCGATAAATCTCGCTATCTCGGGCATGGCATGAATGTGCCTATACTCATTGAGTATTTACTTCTTAAAACACCCTTTATGATTGCTGAATTCATGCCTGTTATTTTGCTCATTGCAGTCAGCATTTATATTACCGAAGTATCCCACCACCACGAAATCGTATCCATGCGAGCCGCTGGTTTGGGCATGGATAAAATCATTGTCCCCATAGCATGCGTTGGTCTTATCGGTGCAGGGTTAAATATGGTGATTGGCGAGTGGGTTACGCCAACTACCAATAGCCGTTTAGATGTTATGGAACGTGTTATTATTCATCATCAGGCCCCATCACATCAAGGTATTCAATGGCTAAAAGATGGCAATCGTTTCTATCAATTAACCCCACTCGATGACCAAAGTTTTAAAATGATGATGTTAGAAACCAACGTTCAAGGCGGTTGGACAAAACGCATGGATGCCAGTCATGCCACCTTTAAAGATGGACAGTGGCTATTGCAAAATGTTTATATAAGCACCCCCGACAAGCAAGAAGGTATGCTATTAAAACATCAAGATAGCCTCCATTTTACTTCCAAAGTCGGGCCTGACACCGCAGATCCACCCCATGCCAATCATATGACATTCTTGCAGCTATATCATTATGCTCATCATTTACAGCAAGCCGGTCTGAGTTCGACCAGTTTTATTTTCACACTAAACCGAAAACTCGCAGCCCCCACTGCCTGTCTCATTATGGTTTTATTAGCGATGGCACTGACCATGAATATGGGCAGCCGTATTGCCGCTAGGTCTTGGGGGTTGATTTCAGCTATCACGCTGGGTTTATTATTTTATGTGCTGGGTAATGCCAGTAGTCTATTAGCAAATAGCGAACAATTACCTGCAGCTTATGCAGCGTGGTTACCGATATTATTCTTCGGCGGCATCACTGGCTTTCTATTATTACACCAAGAGGGCAAATAAGAGGCGAGCTAAACAGTTGCCATTAAACCTTTAATAAAGACACAAACTTCTGGTGCAATGTACCATTAGCACTCAAAATATCGCCTTTTTCCACATCAACTGCCGCACCTTCCAAATCCGTTACAATACCGCCTGCTTCTTGCACCAAAAGAATGCCTGCTGCAATATCCCAAGCACATAAACCTGCTTCCCAATAAGCATCCAAACGACCTGCTGCAACATAGGCCAAATCCAATGCGGCGGAGCCACCTCGGCGATAACCCTCTGCTTCACGCATGCAAGCATCCATACGCTTCATAAAATGATCCATATGCGTACTGCGACGGTATGGAGGCAAGCCAGAAGCAAAAATCGCATGTCCAACCTGCCCAGCGTCAGCTACACGCAAACGACGACGGTTTAAAAATGCGCCATTACCACGTTGCGCTTCAAAAGTTTCATCTTTAATGGGGTCATGTACCACTGCCAAAAATGGTTTGCCATCACGCCAAGCTGAAATAGACACTGCAAAATGTGGGTAGCCATGAATAAAATTCGTCGTACCATCCAAGGGATCAATGTACCATTGAATCGAAGCTTCGGGATTGATGCGTTCTGATTCCTCAGCCACAATGCCATGATCTGGATAATGACGGCGAATCTCATTTAATATAAGGTTTTCAGCCTTTTGATCAATTTCAGTTACAAAATCACGGTCTTTCTTTTCCCGAATTTTCAGATCTGAGCGTTCATCAAAACTTCGCGCAATTAAATCACCTGCCTTACGGGCAGCTCGCACAGCAACATACAACATTTAAAACTCCAAAACCTGATTATCCAGTATTCGCGTACTATAACCCTCAATGCATTTAAAATCACCACTGGTAACAGCACATGACTCGTCTATAATTGGCTGAAGCAGACTAATACACTGGTATGACGTGGGGAGAAGGCACTGAAACAACAGACTCTACACCATTGGATGGCACACTCAGCTCCTGCTCATACGCAAGACTTGATTCCCAATCAATGCCAACAAACTTGGACTCGCCTAGCACTTATTATTCTTGCTAGCATATATATATGGCTGCATGGTCGCCTGTTTCACGACTATCAAACATTGTGTTTAAGTGCTGTAAGCATTTATATTCTATGGCAACTCTACACCTTTATTGACATCCCTCGCCACCCTTTATCTACCTCTCGCTTCCTTATTTCTCCCCTGTTAGATGCCTTATTGATTGCTATTGGCATGATACTTGATGGCGGACAAAGCAGTGCTATCTTCTTAGTCTACTTTGTTATGATTATGAGTAATGGCGTACGTTTCGGCAACCCCATGCTGCTCTATTCACAAGCCTTGGCGCTACTATCTTACCTTTGCACGTCAGCTTTTACATATTTAGACCCTCAACTCTCTCTCGATATACCTCTTTTGCTTCTACATGTGTTATCTTTACTACTACTTCCTTATTACATCTACACCATAAGCAAGCATGCCAAAGCATCATTCAAAGCCAAAAAACAAGCTCAAAAAATGTCTTTTGGCATACTCGACCGCAGCCCTGTACCTATTTTTACATTTCAGCAAAATAAGCATGAAGTTCCACGGATTACCTATAGCAATGCGTCCATGGCGCAAGTTTACCGTGATGACATCACCAGCCTGATTGGTGAACAGGTGGATGTCATTGCACTGCTGGAAGATGGCAATGAGGTGATTAAAGCCTGTCAAAAAAGCTTAGATAACCTTAACAATAAACCTTTTCATTTTTATATTCGTGGTCGTAATGCAGATGAACAAATACTGCAAATCATGGGACAAACAAGCTGCCTACATCTACAAGGGAAAACACTCGGCATCTGTTTTCTTATTGATATTACGCAAAATGAGACTATGCATTCTGACATGGAAAAAAATATGCACCAAGGGCATGTAAGCACCTTAGTTTCAGGCATTGCACATGATTTTCGTAATATCCTCACGAGCATCATAGGCTCAGCTGAAGTCATGCAATTTAGTATTCAAGATCAATCCATCAGGGATCAATTAGGGCTTATTATTGATGCCGGCGAACGTGGCTCAGAGATGCTATCAAACCTCTTATCGCAAAATACAGCACATGAGCTTGTAAATCCAATCAACCACAAAACCATGCGCCAATCATTAACCAGCATGGTTAATCTTTTACGCATTCAGTTGCCCGCACATATCCAGTTGCAACTTGATATTGAGGGGCGTCTTCCAGCCGCTGCTATCAGCTTAACCCAACTGGAACAAATCTTAATGAACCTCATTAAAAATGCCACTGAATCAATGCATAGTTCGGGTCGCATTAACATACAATTATATGCGAATTATAATCACGAATTCAGTAATGAACAGTCACCAGCACTCACCATTAGCATTGAGGATGAGGGTATCGGCATTGCCCCTGAAGATATAGATAAGATATGCAAACCTTTTTGGACATCTCGTTCAAAAGAAGGAGGAACAGGTCTAGGATTGGCTATGGTACAACGCATTGTACGCAACAATGATGGCAACTTGGATATTCAATCCACACTAGGAAAAGGCTCCCAGATCAACATCACTTTTCCTCCTATAAGCGACAGTGATCCTCATTCAAATGAGAAAAATGAAGACTCAATACAGGCCAGCAACAAGCACCCCAACGCAATGATCCCATGGCATATTCTTTTGGTAGATGATAGTCCGACCGTACTAAACATACACCAACATTTGCTCGAACACATGGGGCATAAAGTTACAGCCGTAGAAAATGCAGAACGTGCTTTAGAAATTTATCAGGCATCTTTAAAAAACAGCAATGAAACCTTTAACTTGATTGCAACCGACTTTCTCATGGGAGGCATGGATGGCGTCGAACTCAGCAAACTTATTCGCCAACATGATAAGCAACTGCCTATACTTATCATTACTGCTTACGGTGATGCAAAAAAACTACAGCAAGGTCAAGGACTTCAAGTCAGTATACTTGGCAAACCTACATCCTACGATGAACTAGCGTCACAAATCATGATACTTCAAAATCATTGATTGCTTTCTTCACCAATTAATTCTCTTGCAGAGAATAATGGATATAATGCATCTGAAAAATAAAGCCCTTGCGCTGGCGCTGTTGCTGCTGCGATAGATCGATCCTTTTGTTGCATAAGCTCTGTAATATAATCAGCTTGCCACTTACCCGTGCCAACCTGCACAAGGTTTCCTACAATATTACGTACCATGTGATATAAGAATCCATCGGCATGAATATCAATGAAAACCTCCCAACCTTGCTGCCTAACAGTTAAATAACGAATTTCACGCACTGAGCTATGCGCTTGACAGCCTGCCGCCTGAAATGCTCCAAAATCATGTTTTCCTAGCATAAAATCAGCTGCCTGTTGCATAGCCTGAATATCCAATGCACGGGGCATCCACCAATGCCGCCATGCCGCTAACACTGAAGGTGTTGAGCGGTTCCAAATTTGATAACGATAACGTCTTTCCAAACATGAAAAACGCGCATGAAAATCATCGTCAACAGCACAAACACCCATCACAATCACACCCTCAGGCAGGAAATGATTTACACCTTGTGTGTATGCGCGAGCAGAGCGTTGCCAGCGCGCTTTTGATATATCGGCGTGCACTAACATAGCTTCAGCATGCACGCCTGTATCAGTACGTCCAGAAGCCATAATTGATCGCGAATATCCCTCAACTTTACTTAAAGCCAGCTCTAAAACTTCTTGTACTGCTAAAGCATTATCTTGACGTTGCCAACCATGAAAGTGACGTCCATCAAACTCAATCACCATAGCAATACGTTGTGTATCCATACCCGCATCTAACTCCATAGATAACGCACTCCGAATTCAAATACCCCATATGACATGAGAAGCCAGCTGATATCGTTCAAGTGACTATCAGCAAGCTGTTGTTGTTCTACTAAGTCTGTGGTTTTAGGTTTATCCCATGCATTCCATATATATTTCGCACATCTATGAGAATCTTTTTCCACCACAATGATTAATTCTGTTATATAATTCGCCAACTTTTTCACTTTTTTAGGCTCTAAACACCATGTTCTATAGGTTCGCCGCACCAACACAGGTACACGCCGTAGCATCACTGGCATAAGACGTAAGTAAGGTGTGAGATAATGCTGCAAAATATCTATATGTGCTATGGCTTGAAGCCACACATGCATGGGCAATAAACGAGCTAGCAACAGCGCGCAAACAAACATTTCACACAACTTTAAACTTAAATAAAAGCCCAACATTAGACCTTCATAACTTACGGGTAATGCAAATCCAATCCAAATAATTTCACCAGGCGTGAATAATACATGAAAAATCATAATCGGGATAAGAAGCCAACGTAAAATTCGCCAACTTTTAACCCAATTATGCCAAACTTTGTAAATATTTTCTTCCAGCATCCACATCAGCAGAATAAATAAAAATAAGTGTGCCAAGGACCAAACCCATGTATGCTTTGTAAGCACAACTGCGATTAATAAACCAGCAAGCAACCACCTCATATAGAAAACCTACCACATAGCCCTTAAACAAAAAGAAAATGGGCAGTTAAACTGCCCATTTCCCATTTCAAACATGGTTCCACAATCACTTCAGAACATTATTTTTTATCTTTATCGTCACTAGAAAAATCTTCCAAATCACTTAAAAGATTATCTAGCTCTAAATCTGCATCAAAATCATCTTTTTCTTGATCTCCAGATTCAGATTCATCCTCGTCAACTGGCTCTAAAGAAACATCTAACTCCTCTTCTTTAACACCCAAGTCCATCAATGTTGATTGAATAGTGCTGGTAAAATCATCGATATCTCCATCATCAGGGGCAGCATCCAAATCCACATCTACATCATCCAAGCTAAATGACATGCTGGACAACTCATCATCAAGAGTACTGCTAGAGTCTTCTTGCACATCATCCGATGAAGTTTCATCATCTTCCAAGGTGGACAAATCAATATCAAGACCCTCTTCCAGGTTTGTCTCATTCAAGTCTACAATTGCTTCATCCGAAGTAATGTCCGCTTCAGCGGGCACATCATGATCAGCCCCACTTTCTCCACCAATATCTTCACCAGCTGTAATCACAGACGTATCTTTTGACCAATCCATCACAACTGTACTATCTAAGTCAGTTTCTTCCAAAGAAGAGGCTACACTTGCTTCTTTATTATCTGGCACGTCTAAATCAGGCATTTCCAAATCAGATAGATTTAAATTATCCAAACTGTCACCCAAATTCATTGGTTCTTCAACCACTTCCTCAACATCTATAGTGTCTTCAGTAAGTACTTCTTTCTCTGCAACATCAAGTCCATCATCTGCACTGTCATTCGAGTCGACTATCTCAGAAGAATCTTCAGCAGCGTTCTCAGTTGCCATCTCACTTAATAATTTCCCACTATCTTCTGCCTTGATATCCACATCGCTGTCAGAAGACCAGTCAAGATCACCCAAATCAAGGCTATCTTCCATTTCAGCGGCACTATTATCAGATTCAGTAGAGAGCTCATCACTATCTAAATCAGGCAAATCAACGTCACCTATATCAAGCGAGTCATCTGCTTGCTGCGCCTCTTCATCAGCAGTATCGCTCGCTAACTCCTGTAAGGATTCATCGTTATCCAAATCAGGTAAATCAATATCCGTCATATCAAGCGAACTATCTGCTTGTAATGTCTCTTCATCAGCAGAGCTGCTCGTCAATTCTTCTAAAGTCGTTGGTGGCATGGTATCATCTAAATTTACCTCATCTTCACCTGCCGTCCCAGCTTCCAAAGCATCAAAAGCAGTTGTAAATGTTGCCAAAGCATCGCCAGTCAAAACAGAGCGTGCAGTCGTAGCTGCTTCTTCAACACCTGACTGATCACCTCGTGCATGCCGGATTTGAGCCAATTTTACATGCGCATCTTTATTATCAGCTCGCAAACGTAATGCCATGCTAACTTGCTTTTCAGCTTCATCTTCCATGCCATAACGCATATATACATCAGCTTCACTCAAGTAATCAACATTAGGATCAGGCTCTTCCTCAGCTTCAGTGAAAGCTTCCATTTCAGATGTATCTTCATCCGTCAACTCAGGAATTGTCTCTATTAAAGGTGCTTGCAGATCATCTGCACTTGCCATTAATGTCGCTTCTAAATCTACTGGCTCTACATCAACCTCTTCAACTTCTGGAGATTCAGCAATATTCGCTTCTTCAACGTCAGGCATTTCCGCGTCTGCTACTTCAACATCAATCTCTTCAACTTCTTCTACAGGTGGTTCCATCATGCTTTGAGCATCTTCTTGATAATCCACTGGGTGACTACGCTGACCACGCAATGCATATGCAAGGTAACCAGCAATCATAGCCAACAAGGCCACAATCCCAATCAAAATCCAAGTCATCAAGCCCATGCCCTGGCTACCACCTTGCTGCATAGAAGCTTGTTTACGTGCTTTTTCTAATTCGCCAGCCTGACGCGCTAATTGTAATTCAAGTTTTTTGATGCGAGCATTAGATGCTGCCAAACCTTCCGCAGCCGTTGGCTGAGCGGCCAGCTTAGCCATTTTCGCTTCCATATCCTTCAAACGCTGTTGCAGACTATCATTTTCTTGGCGAAGGGCTGTTTCTACCTCATTATTTTGAGACTTTTTTCCAGTAGTTGAAGCTGTTTTTTCAACGCCATCTGTAACCATACCTGTTTCTAACGCAGGATTTGATGGTGTAGAGCTTTCATTATCTTGAGCTATAGGCTTAGAAGCAACACCGCTGGCAGTCTCACCCATACGAACATGTTTGCCATAACGATTTTTCTGTGCTTCTTGTACTCTCGCATATTTTGCTTGCTTGGTAAGCTCTTTCCACTTCGCATTATGCTCTTTCAATAAACTTACAGCCTGAGAGCGAGTAATATGCTCAACTTCTTGCGCGCTCGGCACATTCAAATATGTACCTGCCTTGATAAGATTAACATTTTCTTTATCAAATTTAGTCTTATTTTTCTCAAACAAAGCCATCATAACTTGCTGGCGACTATAACGAGCATCTACACGCAAACGATCTGCCACAGTGGAAATAGTGTCACCATACACCATTGGTCCGTACTTTTCCGTTCTTGCCCAGCCATCATAAGCCTTAAAACTTGATTGCGTTGCTTTTGATTGTGTTGCTTGTGCTACCTTTTCTTCAACAGGGGCAGCTTCCAACATGGGGTTGGTCGAAATGTCTTCCACCCTTTTTACAGGTAAAACTTTTTCTTTTGAAGTGTTGGGATTTGCCGCACGCGGCAAATCCAAAAATACAGAAAATTTCTTAAAATGCGTTGCATGACCATAACGCACCTTGAGTATGAGATTCAGAAACGGAGCTTGCACCGCACTCATTGATGTCAATTCAACACGGTTTCCTCGGCTATCACTTTTTACATCGGTACGAATAGCCCCGACCTCTGAATCACGAAATACCTCTAAAATCTGATAATCAGCAGGCGATGCCAATTCTACAAAAACACTAGAGATAGCCTCACCTTCATCAAGTCCTAAAGGAACTTCGGCATAGAAAGGTTCACCTAGGTGGCTGGCAACATCCACCTTGCCCAAAGATGCAGCTTGGACCACACCTGACAATCCAAAAATCGAAAGCGCTATAGCGCAAAAAACATGCATGACACAACGACACATGCG